>JAFAFM010000318.1 GCA_023423495.1 Armatimonadota bacterium | reverse complement strand
GCGTCCAGTTGTCGCGATTCTTCTGGACTGGGAGCTTTCATCACCGGGGGCGGATATTGTGCATTGCCATCGAGCGGCGCGTCCGTCGTCGAGTTAAAGAAGGCGAAAAGGCCGTAGTACTCCTTTTGCTTGATGGGATCGTACTTGTGGTCGTGGCACCTGGCGCATGCGACGGTTAAACCCAAAAAGACAGTTGAGGTGGTGTCGACGCGATCAAACGTATTTTTAGCTTGGAACTCCGCCTCGATCGCCCCACCTTCGTTGGTTGTCGGGTTCATGCGAACATAGCCGGTGGCAATACGTTGATCCACGGTGGGATTCGGCAAAAGGTCGCCGGCTAGCTGCCAAATCGTGAATTGATCAAATGGCAGGTCTTCATTCATTGCGCGGACGACCCAGTCACGATATGGATAGATCACCCTCTCGTTATCAAGGTGCAGTCCGTGAGTGTCTCCGTATCTGACCGCATCCAGCCAGTACCGAGCCTGATGCTCTCCGTAAGCGGGACTGGCAAGCAGTTCATCCACGAATCTTTCGTAGGCATCCGGACGCTTATCGGCAAGCAACGCCTCGACTTGATCGGGGCGAGGCGGCAACCCGGTTAGTGAGATGGAGGCTCGCATCGCGAGGGTTTCCAAGTCCGCTTCGGCTTCTGGCTTAAGACCGGCCTTGTCCAGACCATTCAACACGAACCTGTCGATGTTGTTTCGAATCCACCCGTAATTGGAAACATGCGGCAAAGTCGGCTTCTTAGGAGCGACGAAGGACCAATGGTTTTCGTATTTGGCACCGGATGCAATCCAACGTCGCAGAATATCGATCTGGGCGGGAGTAAGTTCCGGAACTCCAGCATCTTTTGGCGGCATGCGGAAGTTCTTGTCGGGATGGCTTACCCGCATCAGCAGCATCGATTCATCCGGCTTTCCGGGGGTAATCGCCCGCTTCGTCGCTTCCTCAAACGAATCGAGTCGAAGGTTCCCCGCGACCACCGCAACATCGGGGCCGTGGCACTTAAAGCAGTTTTCGCTTAAGATGGGCTTGACATCGCGGTTGAAATTGATGCCCTTGCTCTTGTCTTCAGTGTCTTCACCGCCAAATTCCGTCCAACTGGCCAGCTCTAATCGCGAAGCCTCCCTTTGCTCCTTACCATTCTGCTTGGGAGCAAGCTTGCCGCTGTCAAACGGAACCATCGCTACGGCAATGACGGTGAGACAAACCAAAGAAATCTGAATCGGAAGCTTCATAAGCTAATACACGCTAACTACAGTATAGGACCGGGAATGGACATCGAGAGACTTAATCTAAGTGCGAAGATTTATCGTCCAGCGCGCTTTTTGGCCGCCGTCCAAAGAATCCCCTCTTTAAGGATCGTTAAAAATTCGGGTTCTGCATAGCTTTCCTTCGTGTGGCCAAAGCCAGTATAGAATGACCGCCCACCTTGGAAATCGTGACACCACATGATCGGATGGTCATCCCCCATCACATGCCCTTGGTAACTTTTCGTATCCAGGCTGGCCAGAACTCGCACACTAGTGCGAGGATTTTCGCGATAGTCGTACCACTCGTCCACTCGCTTCCAGGAAGTTATTAGATGTTTGGTCGCAGGATGCTTGAGATCTTCGACTTTGACGGTGGCTTCCTGTATCTTGGGATGGCTTTTGAAATACCCGCCAACTAGCTGACCATACCAAGGCCAGTCGTATTCCGTATCTGCGGCGGCATGAACACCAAAGTAGCCGCCACCGCCCCGAATGTAATTTTCCATCGCCACCTGTTCCTGATCGTTGAGAACATCCCCGGTCGTGCAAAGGAAGACCACCACGTCGACAGCCTTGAGCTTGGAATCGGAAAATGCAGATGAGTCCTCGGTGAATGCCATCTGCCATTTCGCGTCCTGGGCGATCTTGTACAAAGCACGCTTCCCCTCGGGAATCGAATCGTGACGGAATCCCTTTGTCTCGGAAAACACCAGGACGCTAAGAGGCGCGGGGGCGGAAACGGGCTGTAGCACAATCGCTGCCAAGGAGGCGGCCAAAACCATTTGGGCAGGTTACCGTTCTCTCACTTATAGATCAAGTACTTGGCACGAACCTGTTTAAACTTTTCCAGCGGTTCGCTAAGTGAAGCCATGATTTTGTCAGCGCTTTCTCCCGCCGTAATTCTTCGAACAGTATCATCGCTGCCGATCAGGCGCTCTGACCTTTTCCAATCCACAATGCCCGGATACAGCTTCTCGATCGCACACGCAATTTCGATTCCTGTTCGAACCGACTGAACTGCCTCGCGATCAGTTATCTCGATCCGAACGCCTTGAATCAACTTGTCCTTGAAGCGCGACTCGGTCGGCTTGAAGCTCGTTCCGTAGAACCTGAGACCAGGCAGCGTGCGACCATTCAGTTCCGCGGCTAAAGCTCTGCCAACCATGAAATCCGACCCAAATTGCTCGAAGGGCGAATCGGTGCCACGCCCGACCGAAAGGTTCGGCGCGAACTCGATAAGGCAGACTCCGGGGTACAGAATGGCGGCCTTCAAGCTCCTCATGTTGGGCGAAGGATTGACCCAACTCAGTCCGGTCGAATCGAACCAGTCTGACCGTTTCCAGTCTTTCATCGGTATTACGGTCAGCTTCGCGGTGCTCTTCCGTTCCTGGTTGAA
>JAFAFM010000301.1 GCA_023423495.1 Armatimonadota bacterium | reverse complement strand
GTAAATTCGACCCGTGGCCAAGCAGATTCCCTTCTTTGACCTCAAAACTCCACAAGATCTCTTTGCCAAGTTGGAAAGAGATCGGTCCAGGATCGAAGCTAACCTGATGGACTCGGATGCTGCATTTGATTTCTTCGTGACAGCTAACCATTTGATGGATTGGGCGTACCCGGGAATTTCAAACAAGGCAAAGAGAGATGACTTGATCAAGGCAAACCCCTTGCTTGAAGTATGCAAAATGATCGCCGATGGAGGAAAACACTTCGAGTTGGACAATCCAAAGCACGTCTCCGTCACTGATATGACTGATAGCCCCGGCGGAGGTAACTACTTCGCCGCGCTTGGAGGAATGTTCAAAGGTCGCTATTGGGGATCAGGAGAGCCGATTGCCCACTTAATTGTCCACTTCGACCCCGAATGGGTTAAGGCACGAGGCGTCGTCCACCCTAGTTTTACTGTTAAATATCTTGCCCGTTGGGTCGTCGAGTTCTGGCGCAAAGAATTAGAGCGATTGGAGCAGCATCCTCACAGATGACCCAACTATAGCTGCTCAGTATCACATCGCCATGCGGAGGCCGGTGGGGCTGTTTTCGGGCGGGGTTAGGCAGGGGATTAGGCCATCCGAATCAGGTCGATTCCGTAAATCGAAAGCAGGGTATCCGGGTCCTCGCTCGTGTTTCGCCATCCCTCCAACCCGTCCACTGAAATTCGCTCGAAAACAATTCCGGTCTCCAGCAGTTTGAGGATGAGCATGTGGTCCTCTAATTGAAATGTGCCGGTTTGGCTCATAAAGACCGCGCCAAACTCTTGCGGCTTCTGCGTTCGGCGGCGCGTCAGCACCCATCTCCGCGTGCGGTATAGGCGCAACTCAACCTCAAGTCCATTTCCGTGACCACGAAAGGCGGATTCTAACTGCATCGGCGAGGTTGCGTATGCTTCTTTGGCTAGGCGGGGGAGAGCGATGAACAGCAACAGCGTGCCAGGGTCTATCAATAGTCCGAGCCAAGAATAGGTCCGGGAGGTTGGCAGCAAGAACAGACCGAAGCACAGCATCAAGCCGCCGATAATCGGAATACAGGATTCGAACTCGCCCGTCGCGCGGTTCCGCGCCATGATCCACCAGTTTCCCAAGGCGATTAAGGCTCCCAATCCGATGAGCAACCAGGCGGCGGGCAACCATATTCCCATCTAGTTCATCTTAGTTGATTCTTGGGCTTTGGAATGCGCGACCGTGAATCGGCCATAGTGGACGAAGATCAGCAACAAAAAGAGGCCTCCTCCTTGCGAGGGGCTGGGGCGGTCAGCGCCACATCGCCATGCGGAGGCCGGTTGGGCTGGATTCTGGTGGAGTTGGACATGTGAGCGCGCTTCCGGCCGCGATTCGTTGCGCGGTCCAGAGTGCGGCGAAGGCGTCGAGGATGTCGTCGTCGGCTACTTTTTTCCGTGGATACTTTGCCCGGACAGAGCTATAGGCTTCTGGTCCGAAGACGGTTTCCACCAATGCAATCCGTTCCATGAACCCCGGTCCCGTGCGCTTGGGATGAGTCATCGGTCGATCGTGATTCCAGGCGTAGAAGCTGAGCTCGGGATGGATTTCGTAGATGCTGTCGCGGAGGTCGGGACGGGTGTGCAATAGATCATCCACCTCTTTGACCTTGGCGTAGATCGCATACGGCTGTGCTCCAACGCCCTTGCCATGAATCGCCATGGAGATATCGTGTGCGGCTTGCCGGTCGCGGGCGGCGATGGCGGGCAGAATCGGCGCAGGAAATACGGAGGACTTGCGAATGCCCAGCAGCTTCCGCGCCTCCACGTCGCACCGCCGGTCGCCAGTTTCCACTAACCCAATGGGAATGTCGATCGCGACGAGTTCGGGCTTGTGCTGATCCAGGAAAGCTTCCAGATTGGTGATGTGGTGCGAGTCGATCTTGCCGTCTTTATCTTGCGTCACCGCGATCCAGGCATTGGGACAACCGTCGATTCCTGCGAGCATGGGTGGACGTTACCAGGTGCGCTTAAACTTTCAGACCAAGCCAAGGTTAGCTGCACGCCAAATAACGATATCTACTGCGCCTATACGGTCGCCCGTCTCCAAAGACAATTTACGGCACATGGCGTCCGTCGTCATTCCGTACTGAGCGGCAATCCTGACTAAGTGCCTGTCTGGTTTAGCGCAGTCGAGCCCCAAGTCTCGGGCTAAGTGAAACTTCGTGATGCCACCGATGTACGGCAACGATTCTAGGTACGTCAGTTTGTCTTGGGCGGCAAGGAAACCTGCGAGCATAGCATGGCGATTCTTGTATCCAGTCTCTATCGCGGCTGATTTGCCCGCATGGCCAAAAACGGTGGCCACCGGTACTTTGTGATCGATCGCATCCTTGACCTTGGCCCAGACTGACCTAGCAACTTGATTCTTCAGACCCGAGGAAATGACAACCCAGGCGTACTGAGTCCAAAACTCATCGGCGTTCTCGCAGATTGTCATAGTCTGCGCCCACTCGTATTCTTCACCGTAGCCACGTTCGTGAACCACGCTTCTCAGTGCAAGGTATCTTTCAATCTCCATCCGATTTAGTCGCCTTTGCGACGGCCTTTATGTAAAAGACTTCAAGACTGCGTTGTCAGCGGGGCCCCCGGGGAAAGCCCCGATCGTCTTGAGATGGACCAGGAAATAGGCTCCGAAACTTTATGATTTGTCCATAGGTTCACATTCAGTCCCATCGATATCATCTGATTCGCGAGGCACATCCAATTCCGCGACCGCCGTCCCTCTGAACCCAATTTTTTTGTTGGAGACAGGGCAAGTGAAACAATAAACTTTGAATGGGTCAAAGTACCCCATCCCGCCAACCCAGACAGTGTGAACGTTTCCGCAAGTGCACTTAACGTAGGTGCGTTTTCCCATTCGCAAATGATAGCTAATCAACTGTTGCTCGAGCAACCGATCGCCCGAAAGCTAAGCATAATTAGCTAAAAATGCAGACGGATGAAAAAGTAACAAAACAGGTCGGCGAAGCTCGATGGGAAGCGGACAGCCTTTTTGACAAATATTCGGCATACAAAGAAAGGTTTGCATTGTGTGCCAAAGCAGAGGACTGTTCCCTATGGTCAAGGGCCTTACACATGCTGGCAGCAAGACAAGTGGAGCACCTTGATTCGATTTCCGAGCTAACAGCGATTGGACGACCGTCTTGTGCGTATGCGCTGCTTAGAGGCATGTATGAGACCCATCTCGGATTGCTTCTGCTTGGATTCCACTCAGGTAGGCGAGTCCAGATGTACAAAGACTCTTCGGGGAACTTGCAGTCATTTTTAGTTCGGAATTCGTCGGACAAGTTCTCGAAGAAGGAACTTTCCGCGAGATTCCATGCATTTAGCGATTTCCAAGCTTTTCAAGAGCTGCATGCCATGATGCATGACCAGAATTCAAAAACCATGTTAATCAACCACGTTGGGTCTACAAAAATCTTATCCGAGACCTATAACAAGGCAAAGCGACAAAGCGACTCAGCAGTTGCCAATTTTGGATTCACTAGTAAATCTCATGCATGGCACCCTTTTCGGTCGACATGGCATCTGCAGCATTTCCTTTGGCCCAAAGGTCGTGCCCCTAGGTTTCCTCGCGAGACTTTCGAGATGGCAAAATCATTTTGGCGCTTTTGGTACGCATACTTGTATAGGGTGCCTAGCCACGACGTGCACGCGAGCCCGTTTTCTATGCAACAGCAAGTAAATAAAGGGGGTAGCACGGCCTACATCTCCGACGCGGTGGTGTTTGATCCGTTACCACTTTCGCTGGCGAACACGCTATTTGAGTGTTCATCCATAGCACTGGCCCTTGCCTTTAAAACGCAAAAGTTGCATAGTGCAGCATTCAGCCTGGAGGTCTCACCCACGAGGCTATCCAGTTCGCGTTTACGAGTAATGCCCTTTCCCCCAAAATCGAGCTAATTCAGGCTCGTCGTTGACCACGTAGGTTAGCGATGGAGGTCACTGATGTTTCTCCCGCTTCATCAGTACCTCGGTGGTGTAGCCGCCCTTCATTTTGAGTTCTCCGGAAGAGTTGTCGGCGATCATCCAATCGGAAATGTCCTGCTCCTTGACCTCGATGGGGTCGCCCAGCTTACGGCCAGGGAGGTTCTCCGGATCGTTCCCCAGTTTGCCCCGGAAAGTCCCGTTCGCATAGGAATCGACCTCCACCCAGATGTGCTCCATATCGCCGCTGGGAGTGGGGAGCGGAGTCTTGACCGTGAACATCCGTCCGGCCGGGTTTTTGAACTCCCGGATGAACTCGGGCAAAGTGTCTTTGGCCCGCTGGATGGCGGCATTCATCTCCGCATCGTCGGACTCCACACCTCGAACGAGCGTCGCGCCGTCGGGGGAGGCGGAGTCGGTGCCCGGTTTGCCGCAAGCCGCCAATCCAAGGGCGAGGGCGAGACGCAGTGCAATGAGGGTCAGGCGTTGGGCGTGATCGTACAGCTTCATCCTAAGTCCACTTCCAAATCCGGTCCCAATTTACTTTCGAGAATCGCTATCAGGTTAGGCAACTCGCCCGATACGGTTTCATAAACGATCTTCCAATCGATCGAATCGTAACCGTGCACCACCCTATTTCTCATCGAAAACGCCTGCGACCATGGAACTTCTGGAAAGAGATTTCGTGCATCTTATGGCATCCGCGCGGCTGCTTCTCCGATTAGCACGATTTGACTGAACATGATCCATTGCAAGTCCGTGTCTGATTCGAATTCTTCGAGAGCGGTCTGTCCAAGCCGTGCGACTGCGCGTCTGGCGGCGGTCAACATGTCGACCATTGTCGCTTTCGGGTCATGCGGCAAAGACTTGCACCGCCGAACTTAGAATGTCCTGTTTTCGAATCCAATTCTCGCTCGCCTCAATTCCACGGCGCGAAACAAGGTCGACTTTGCGACCGAACAATCGGCTGAGTTCCGCTTCCGCCAAATCCATTTGGAAGAGTCCGACATGCGCCTCAGGCTGGAATGACACGAGAAGGTCGATATCGCTCTCCGGACCAAAGTCGTCGCGGAGCGCCGAACCGAAAACCTCAATCCGGGCGATGCTCCATTTCTTGCAGAGCTTCGCCAACTCGTTCGTGTCGATTTCCAGATTCCTTAATCGCATGAAATGTTATTGTCCCTCAACTGCAGCCACTCGTCTCTCCGCACGTGTCGCACTTCAAGCACACCCCGTTCCGTACCATGGTGAACGAGCCGCAGTTGGTACACGGGTCGCCTTCGTAGCCTTTGAGGCGGGCGATGCGGATCTTCTCGGTGAGGGCGTCAGGCGTGGGGCGTGAAGCGTCAGGCGTGGGGCGTGGGGCGTCGGGCGTTGGGCGTGGCGCGTCGGCCACTACTGCCGCCTGGCCCACTACAATAGCGCTCGACTTCCCTACCGCCGCGCGCTGAGCCTGTTCCAGACTCGAAGTCGGGGAGCCGACCGATGGGCCGCCCTCGAAAGGCAGGACCGTTTGCGCGGTGTCCGGTCTTCGGTCTTCGGCGTTCGGCGATCCGTCTTCAACGGTAGCGTGGGGACGGTAGCCCGTTCCTCCGTGATCCGTGTAGGCGCTGCCGGGCACATGGCCGTCGAAGTCACCCTTATCCTCTTCCTCATCGAAGTCCGGCATCTGCGAGGGTTTCCCAACGGAATCGCCGCGCAGGTCCTCGGGCTTTACCTGCACCAGGTCGGTGCGGCCCAGATAGCTGAGCGCGAGCTCGCGGAAGATGTAGTCGATGACCGACGTGGACATCTTGATGTTGTCGTGTCCCTGCACGCTGCCGTTGGGCTCGAACCGGGTAAAGACGAACGCCTCGACGAACTCCTCCAGCGGCACGCCGTATTGCAGGCCGAGCGAGATGGAAATGGCGAAGCAGTTCATCAATGACCGGAAGGCGGCGCCTTCGCGATGCATGTCGATGAAGATCTCGCCAAGCTGCCCGTCTTCGAATTCACCGGTGCGGATGTAGACCTTGTGTCCGCCGACCCTTGCCTTTTGGGTGTATCCCTTGCGTCGGGCGGGCATGGTGCGCCGCTTGGCGATGTATCGGTAGACGAGCTTGGTTGCCGCCTCTTGGATGGCAGCGTGTTGGCTCGTTTGTAACTCGTAAGCGGTAAGTGGTAAATCGTCGGAACTCGGGTCATTTACTACTTCCGAATGACTATTTACGGCATCGATAGATGCCTCCAAAATCGCGGCCGCCGCATCATCCGTGCTGGCGTTCAGCGGTTGGCTGAGCTTGGAGCCGTCCCGATACAGCGCGTTGGCCTTGAGGCCCAGCGACCAGGACAGCCAGTAGGCGTCGTTCACTTCCTTGACCGTCGCGTGGCTGGGAAGGTTGATGGTCTTGCTGATGGCGCCCGAGAGGAACGGCTGGGCGGCGGCCATCATGCGGATGTGGCCTTCGGCGCTGATGTAGCGCTGACCCTTGCGTCCGCACTTGTTGGCGCAGTCGAACACGGGCAGGTGCTCCGGTCGAAGTTGGGGCGCGCCTTCGATGGTCATGGCGCCGCAGACATATTCATTGGCGGCTTCGATCTCGGCTTTGGTGAAGCCAAGCGATTGGAGCATGTCGAAGTTCCAATCATCCAGCTCATCTTCGGTAAAGCCGAGGACTTTGCGGCAGAAGTCGTCACCCAGGCTGAATTTGTTGAAGGCGAACTTGAGTTCGAAGGCGTTCTCCAGTCCGGCTTCCACGGCAGCGAGGGCTTCGTCCGTGAAACCACGGTCGCGCAGGGTTTCGTGATTGATGCCCGGCGCACCCTTGAGGGTCTTGTGTCCGACCACATAGCCGACGATGTCCTCGATCTGTTGAGCGTCGTAGCCAAGCTTGGTGAGGGCGGGCGGAATGGACTGGTTGATGATCTTGAAGTAGCCGCCGCCGGATAGCTTCTTGAACTTCACCAGGGCGAAGTCAGGCTCGATGCCGGTGGTGTCGCAGTCCATGATGAGGCCGATCGTGCCGGTGGGCGCGATGACGGTGACCTGGGCGTTGCGGAACCCGCTTTGCTCACCAAGCTCCAAAGCCTTGTCCCAGGCTTCGCGGGCGGCCGTGAGCATGTCAGACGGGCATTCGTCGGGATCGATGCCGACCGGCTTCACGCTGAGCCCTTCATAGGATGTGGACTCGTTGTACGCAGCTCGGCGATGGTTTCGGATGACGCGCAGCATGTGCTCGCGGTTGGGCTCGTAGCGGGGGAACGGACCCTGTTCCTTGGCCATCTCGGCGCTGGCGGCGTAGCTCTCGCCACCCATGATGGCGGTGAGCGCTCCGGCGATGGCGAATCCCTGCGGGCTGTCGTAGGGAATGCCCATCTGCATCAGGAGAGCGCCAACATTGGCATAGCCCAGGCCCAGGGTTCGGAAGTCGTAGCTGAGTTGGGCAATCTCTCGGCTTGGGAATTGGGCCATGAGCACGCTGACTTCCAGGACCACGGTCCAGATGCGGATGGCGTGCTTGTAGCCTTCGATGTCGAACCGGCCGGTCTTGAGGTCGTAGAACTTGGCCAGGTTGATGCTTGCGAGGTTGCAGGCTGTGTCGTCGAGGAACATGTACTCGGAGCACGGGTTGCTGGCGTTGATCCGGCCGTCCGCGGGGCAGGTGTGCCACTCATTGATGGTGGAGTCGTACTGGAGGCCTGGGTCGGCCGACTGCCATGCGGCTTCGCAGATGTCATCCCAAAGCTCTCGAGCCTTGACGCTCTTCACCACTTTGCCGTTGGTGCGAGAAGTCATGTGCCAGTCCAGATCCTTCTCCACCGCGTGGAAGAACTCGTTGGGCACGCGCACGGAGTTGTTGGAGTTCTGGCCGGAGACGGTTATGTAGGCCTCCGACTCGTAGCCGGTGTCGAAGACGGGGAAGATGATCTCCCTAGCCCCGTTCTCAGCGAGTTGAATGGCTCGCTGGATGTAGTTCAGCGGAATGGCAGCGGCTTTGGCTTCGGCGATGGCGGTTCGGAGCGCCTGGTTGCTTCGGGGGTTGAAGTTGCCACTGGCATCCCCGGCCCAGCAAGCGCCGATGATCGCATTGAGGTGCTTCTGGTTGAGGACGGAGCCAGTTACCAGCGCCGCAACCTTCTGCTCTTCCTTGACCTTCCAGTTGATGAATTCCCGGATGTCGGGATGATCCATATCCAGGCAGACCATCTTGGCCGCGCGTCGGGTGGTGCCCCCCGACTTGATGGCGCCCGCGGACCGGTCACCCACTCGGAGGAAGCTCATGAGTCCGCTGGACTTCCCGCCTCCCGAGAGCTTCTCGTTCTCGCCCCGAATCTTGGAGAAGTTGGTGCCCACGCCCGATCCGTACTTAAAGATGCGGGCTTCTCGGGTCCAGAGGTCCATGATGCCGCCCTCATTGACCAAGTCATCCTTCACGCTCAGGATGAAGCAGGCGTGCGGTTGTGGCCGCTCGTAGGCGTTCACGCTTCGGGTTAGCTCGCCCGACTTGGGGTCGACGTAGTAATGGCCCTGAGCTCCGCCCGTAATGCCGTAGGCGTAGTGCAGTCCGGTGTTGAACCACTGGGGACTGTTGGGTGCGGCAATCTGGAGCGCCAGCATGTGGACGAGCTCGTCATAAAAGGCTTGTCCGTCTTCTTCGGAGTCGAAGTAACCAAACTGGTCTCCCCAGTGTCGCCAGCAGCCCGCGAGGCGGTGGAAGACCTCTCGGGAATCGGTTTCACCGTCGGCGTCCGGCTTTGTCCACTGGGTCAGGTGAGCCTTTGACTTTTCACCTTCCTGGATCCCGGCCTTGCGGAAATATTTCTGGGCAAGGATGTCGGTGGCCACCTGTGACCAGTGCGCCGGCACCATGACGTTCTCCATGTTGAACACAGTGGAGCCATCAGGGTTGCGGATGGTGCTGGTGCGTGGCTCGAAGGGAATTCCTTCGTAGGCGGATTGGCCGGCTTTAGTGAAATAACGGTTAATTTGCATGATGGACGCGAACCTTCCCTAGCTTGTGATTTCTGACATTCCTTTGGTGACAGAGTCGATAATGGATTGAAAATCTGTGATTGTGTTGAATTCTTTGTAAACCGAAGCAAAGCGGACATATGCCACCGAGTCGATAGCAAAAAGAGCTTGCAAAACTTTTTCGCCGATCGCTTGAGTCGGCACTTCTTCATCAAATTCCTGAAACAAATCTCGTTCAATTCTTTCTACGCTTGCGCGCAGAATGTCTACACTTATATTACGCTTTCGGCAAGCGATTAGCATGGATTTCAGGCACTTGTCGCGGTCGAACTCTTCGCGGGTGCCGTCACGTTTCTCCACGAAAAGTCGCGGCCTTTCTGGCTCTTCGAACGTCGTGAACCTACGGTTGCATCCGACGCACTCGCGCCGCCTGCGGATCGCCTCCCCATCACGGGCAGGCCGCGAATCGAGAACTTTTTGCTCTTCGCTACCGCAGAAAGGACATTTCATGAGATTTCCAAAAACCCCAATATCTTGGGGTGCTCTCATTGTACATCCACAAGATGTTGTTATGACAAGTGATTTTTTTGCTCACAAATTGTCAACAATTTGTCCACCCTTGCCGCAAGTTCGAGAGGTGGATAACTTCCCTGCTCCAACCAGCAAATTTGCTGGCTCGTAAATCCAGCGGGCCTGTAAAATTTCTCAGGGACGCATAGCCCAGCAACATTACTAGGATGCAAGGGGCCGCCGTAGCGGAATGGATATTCCCATGGGCCGCTATCGCGTCTTAGCAATCGTTGCGCTTCTCATTAGCGCTGTCATGTCAATGGCCACGGACTACCGTCTGGTCGTTGCTTCTGATGATCCTGCGATCCGAAAGGCTGGCACGATGGTGATCTTCGAGAAGAACGGCAAGGTCACCAAAAACGACCGGATCACCTCCATCACCTTTTCCGCGGCCGCCGACGTAAGTCCGAATTGTTTGGTGTCTCTGGATCCGGGAAGCGGCAAGAACGAAGTTGCGGTTAGCCCGGACGTTCAGGTCTTCCAAGGGAAGGTGATGATTGCCGGTTCCCGGCCGACGCGAAAAGTAATCCCGGCCTACCTCACGATCGACGTCCCGATTCCTTCCAACAAGAAGGATGCATCGGTCATGGCCCCGATCATCCAACAGGTGAACAATCTGCCGTGGGTTTACATCATGCTCGGTCTCGGCGTGTTCATGGGAATCATGTTCATGATGAACCGCCGGTCGCAGCAGTTCACCACATCGATGTCCAAGGAGGCCAAGAACCTCTATTTGGAGACCGTGGGACGCATCACCGACCGACTGGAGAAGATTGAATCGACGCAGGAACGTCTGGTCAAGAATCCACCGGTCGTCCGTTCCTTCAAGGCCCAGATCGATGAGTTTGAAGCCCGTCTAACACGAATTGAAAAGTTTGCCCGCGAGGGGACTGAGGAGATCGCCAAGGCAGCGAGCCAGCTAACGGAAGCCGACCAAAAGCACGCGGACCTATTAGCTCGAATCGAGGCGACAAAGGCAGAGGCGCAAAAGGCACAGGCTTCTCTTCACCAAGAATCCGATGCGCTGCGAGCAGAGCTTAAACTCGTCCTGAAGACGCAAGACGACGTCGTTGCCAAGCTTGCCGACCTGGAAGACATCAAATC
>JAFAFM010000283.1 GCA_023423495.1 Armatimonadota bacterium | reverse complement strand
GCATCTTGAAGTCGGCAATGGAATTGACGCCTTCAAATACAGGCGACTCTAACACCGGCGTCGCACCTCGTCCCTCGGGATAAACCTTGACTCCAGAGAAGATCGCTCGTATGTTATTACTAATTCCTCCTGTCGTCCCCTCCGGATTAGCAAAGTAGCCCAAGTGGACCCAATCTTCAAAGTTCTTGTAGACCCTCTCACCTTTTAGCTTGCGCTCATTATTCAAGCGACCAATTGCGTCTTTGGCAACCTGAGGAGCCTGCGGATCTCCCGTGGAATATAGAGCGATCTTGCAGTTCTTCCGCATCAAGATCTTCATCATCGCGTCGAACGAACCACCACTCTCCCCGCGTGTGGACCCAGTCCAGTCCGACGCCACGAGAACCCTGGAACCTTCAGGCAGCGACATAAGGGCTGCGTAAAAGTCGATTGCATCTTCGGTTGGCTTGTTCGGGACGTCGACCGGCTTGAACAGCGGGATCGCCGTCGCCAAAATCAGAACGATATACAAACCCCAGCGAGGGAAAGATTGCAGCTTCTCGCTCAATCCCCTTTTTGGAGTTTCAGTAGTTACAATGTTCTCATCCATCAGCTTGTCGACCCCGTTTTCTCAAGGCTTAGCCAGATTCTCAAGGCGAGGGCAAGAAGACCGATGCCCACGCCGAACTGCAGCCCTCGGATCGCCGGGCCCTGTACGTAGTTTTCGATCCAACTCTTTACCGAAGTCAATGTGAAGTTTTGCAGGAAGGCGTCTGGATTTCCTCCAGTCATTCCATCCACCGCGCTCTGTGATACAAATGCGATTGCTCCAAGTAAGCTCAGCATCACGACCAAGGCGGTGACAAGCAAGATCGAAGCTTCGATACTCCTCACGCGGAAAGCTCGGTAAGCCGCCGATAGAATGTAGAAAGCGATGATGGAGAACATCGCCGCTTCCATCTGCTGGAACAGCCCTTCGAACATGAAGTCGCGAGCGTAGTTCACGAAGGTCCAGTTCACTGGATCGTCCAACAGCGCGCCTGCGCCTCCACGTCGGCTACCCCAGTCCAGGAAGGCGAAGATAGTCATCAACGCCATGCTGATAAGTAACACGGCGCTGAATGGCCAATCCCGCTGTTGCTTGCTTATTCGCCCAGCATGGATCTTTATAAGGGAGTAGATGCCTAAGCCGATTAAGAACGCCGTGAGGATGTTTCTAAACTGCGAAACAATCGGGTTGGCTTCCTGAAGCCAAATCGAAAATCCTTCAACCGCGTTTCGCGGTGCTTCATCCGCTTGCAGATCGATAGTGCGCGGCCAGAGCCACCAAAGCACGTAATACAATCCAGCGACAAAGGTAAATGTCGCAATGATCGGCCGCTTTAATCGGGGTGGCACCTGGGTGAAGAGGAAGATGAGTCCTATACCGAGGAGGAAGCCGACAATGATCTTTACGAAGAGCATCGGCGATCCTGCCGGATCGCTAAAGAAGTTTGGCGCAGCCTGTGCTAAGGGGAGCATTAACCGCCACCTCGCTTCTCACCATTCGGCAACTTCTCTCGCTCGACGGTTAACTCTGGATCCGGTGACGGATTCATCAATCGGTAAAACAGTGCGTCAGAAGGCTTCTTTTGCCTTTCGGGTATGTCCGTCCACTTCCCCCCTGAATACTCCTGAGTGGTCTTGCCTCGAACCTCGATCGTTGTCGTGATCGCTCCCACTAAAACGAGAGCCATGACCAAAATTTTCGACCAGTCCTGACCTACCAAGCTTCCGGTAAGAACCGGCTGCCTTGTGAGGTACGCGCTGGCCGCATAGAACTCGTCGCCGATGAGCACGTAGTCGCACGCGGCGATGAAGAAGGGAGTTTGGGTTACTTCGGTCGAGCTCGCGACTTGGATCGCGCCGACGCCGTTTGCCGTCTCGGCAAAGATGAGCGATTCAGCATAGAACTCACCCATAAAGAATGTTGCGGCCGCTTGCTCGCGAAGGATCAACCCCGAGACACCAGCGGCAAAAGCAAATTGCCGGTCGGAGATAAACCTAACCGAGTCAGGATCGAACCGATCCCCCAATCCTTCCTGCTGATAGACGTCGCGAATAACTTCTTGCGCGACGGTGTAAACCGCAGCGTTGTAGCAGCACATGAGGATCGGGTTGGCAAAGCGAGCCGCAATCCTGCTTACATAACTGAAGATATTCAGCGCTTGCATTGCTTGCGCCGAGAGGCCATCCGGCAAGCCTGGAACCATCAGAACGGGTTTGCCCATCTCCGTAGCGCGGCCGACTGCTTCATCGATAGCGTTCAAACCCGCGATTCGGCGAATGAAAAGATCTTTTCCACCCGACGATCGCTTGATGTTGAACAAGATGAAAAACATGATCAGCAGCGTCAGGGCGATACCAACCCATCCCGTGTCCAGGTACTGCTGACCGGCAAACGGGGACACTTGACCCAACATTAAGATTCCTCCACCTGGGACGCCTTTGTCCTTCCCGACTCAATCCTCTGCAATAGCCGCTCTACATTTTCGCGTTTTGCGAACAGGCGACTGTAATTGTTGACGAAATCAAACCCCACAAAAGGAGCGATAAAAGGTGCAAACATGATGGATGACTGGCTCCCCACGAAAGCGAGTGGCTTGTGGAGTTCCAGAAATAACACCGCTGGCACCTCGAGTTTGCGCCGCCCAATTTCGTTGGCCGCACGCTCGATGAGGTCATCCGTTTCTTCTTCAGACAATTCAGATTTCCAAAGATCGAACATGGTCACCCCCAAACTTACGCAATGCGGTCCAAACCTGCTCCCGATTTCCGCGGTCGTACTTAAGAAACACCCCACGAAAGGCGTCCAGCCGGCTTGCCCTTTCCAAAGGAGACAGTTTCACTCCATGATCCTCATTGATCAAACGCTTCACTTCACTCCACTCGATTAATGTCAAAGACGGTCCGGTTCGGGAGGAAGCACCCCTCGTATCGATTCGAAAGGATGTTCCAAGCCAAAACTCCATCGTTGACCCGAGGATCATACCAAACCCAATCAATCCTGGCAACGGGTGCTGGAATAGAACATATCCGAATAATCCACCCAGTGTGGCAACAGCGATGATTGCGAATCGACGTTGCGGTGCCTCTTGATAAGGTCGGACGATCCAGGAATAGCTTCCGTTTTCGTCCGTTTCCTTTACTTCAACGCCAGTCATCGAAGAGTGAACTGACCGAAAGATTTTGGTGGATACGGGCGATCGCTTCCCCGATCAACGGAGCCGATTCTAAGACCGTAAGTTTCTCGAACCGCTTGTCCGCGTGGATTGGAAGCGTGTCTAAAGTGATCACTTCCTTGATCGGGCTTTCCTGAAGTCGCTGGCTGGCGTTATCGCTGAAGACCGCGTGCGTACAGGTGGCGATAACATCCTTGGCACCCCGGTCCAAGAGCGCGATCGCGCCGTTGACCAAGGATCCTCCGGTGTCGATCATGTCATCGATGAAAATACAAGTTTTGTCCTTGAAGTCACCAATGATCTCGACCACCTCGACGACATTCGGACGTGGACGTCGCTTGGCGATTACCACAAAGCTTGTCCGGAGCATTTCGGCAAGGGCCTTTGCTCGGCTAACACCAGCTACGTCGGGGCTCACGATGACGACATCTTCCCTGTCCCGATATCCCTGCTCGATGAGGTAGTCGCCGATGATCGGCCTCCCGTACAGGTGGTCGACCGGACAATTGAAGAAGCCCTGAATCTGATCGGCGTGGAGGTCGATCGCCACGACGCGCTGGGCACCGGCCATGGTGATCATATCCGCCACCAGCCGGGCGGTGATCGGCTCTCTGGGCTTTACCTTCTTATCTTGTCGGGCATAGCCGTAATAGGGCATCACAACTGTGATCTTGCTTGCCGAAGCGCGGCGGAACGCATCCAGCATGATCATCAGCTCCATCAAATTGTCGTTCGTCGGAGCGCAGGTCGGTTGGATGATGTAAACGTCGTTGCCGCGAGCGCTCTCATCGACCATGATCTGGATCTCGCCGTCGGCAAACTGCTTGCAAGTGATTGAACCAAGCTGAATTCCCAAGTAGCTGGCCACACGCTCAGCCAGTCCCAAGTTGGCGTTCCCCGAGAAGAGTTTCATTCCCTTCAGGTTGCGCCGATTCATTGACCGTTCTTCGATTTCCTGTTCCGCCACTGTGCTGCCCATTGTTCCTTAACCTCGGTACGACTTCTTCCGATAACCATTGCATCGGAGCTATACTCGCCGCTGCTGACCACACTGCCCGCGGCGACAAAAGATCCATCTCCCAATCGAATAGGTGCGACCAGCGTGCTGTTCGAACCTACGAAAACGTCTCGACCGATAACGGTTCGAGACTTCTGAAAGCCGTCGTAGTTGCAGGTGATGGTGCCGGCGCCGATGTTGGTGTTTTCGCCGACCTCCGCATCACCGATGTAAGTTAAGTGGCTCGCCTTCGCGCCGGTTGCAAGCTTGGCGTTCTTGGTTTCCACGAAATTTCCGATCTTTACGTCGGGGAACAACTCGCTCCCCGGTCGAATGTGCGCGAAAGGTCCAACCTTGGCGGTGCTATGAAGTTTCGACTCTTTGAGGTAGCTCACGTACACGTTCACGTCGTCGCCGATTTCGCAATCCTCGATGCGTGTGAAGGGGCCCAGCCGGCAGCCTCGGCCGATCCGGGTTTTACCAACGATCATGGTGCTGGGTTCCAAAAC
>JAFAFM010000241.1 GCA_023423495.1 Armatimonadota bacterium | reverse complement strand
CACCTGGCGTGGCCGCGGGATACACCGCCGTCTGACTGCCGGTTATCCCGACTGAGCCGGGCGGAACACTTTTGCGAGGGCTCGGCAAACGCTTGAGGCCTCTAATCGTCGGATCCAAGTGCCCGAGATATGCAAATCCCGGCGAAAAACCTACGGCATAGCAAAGATATTCGCGCGACAAATGCCGCTCGATCACCTGTTCTGCAGTCAGTTGGAGTTGCGCCGCGCAGTTACCGAGATCTTCGTTCAACTCGTAGCAAACGGGAATGGCGTGCAACGGGCCCAGCTCGTCTGCTGGTACATGCAAAACAGCCGCCCGGATGATTGCCTCGACTTCCGGCAGTGGAGGCGGCTTGGACGTAAAGTAGAGGCCGACTGTATCGTAGCTTGCGACGGCTTCTTGGAACTCCGGGAGATCGCAGCTTACCTGGAGATGGCGAGCAACCGTAAAGGCCGGGACCTCCAGATTGCGCAGAATCAGCGCACGTTCGCCTAGCCACTCAATCTGCATATCGCAAGGATACGCCTATTGGGCTATCATTCGGGACACTCGAAATGCCGGAAATACCCGTCACTCTCTCGGCCGAAGCCACGCTTCCCGCGTATCAAACCAGCGAAGCTGCGGGCATGGACCTCTGCACTGCCACCAACTTTGATCTCCTACCCATGGAAAGGAAACTCGTACAGACCGGGGTCAGGATGGCGATTCCAAAAGGGTTTGAGGGCCAGGTTCGGCCCCGATCGGGTCTCGCGCTCAAGCATGGAATAAGCATGGTGAATGCGCCAGGGACGATCGATAGCGATTATCGCGGCGAAATCGGCGTTTTGCTGATCAATTTAGGGTCGGAGGCTGTCTCCTTTCATAAGGGTGATCGAATCGCCCAATTAGTTATTAGCCCCGTGACTCAGGCAGAGCTTCGGGTTGTAGAAGCCTTGGATGATACGGAGAGAGGAGCAGGCGGATTTGGCAGCACCGGGAAAAAGTGAGGCAATGATCTGCGACCGATGTTTTGCATCGGTCAAGGGCGGCGCTGAGTTCTGCCCCGAGTGTGGAGCGCCCTTGGGATCGGCTCCCGCCGAAGGTAGCGATGCAGCGATATATCCCGAACTTGCCCGCGTGAACTTGCTTCGCATGCGCGGCGACGGGAAAGCCGCGATTGATCAGTGCCGGTCGATTCTCCGCAAGTTCCCGAACAACGTCACCGCAAACCAGCTTCTGGGAGACCTCTGTTCCGAGTCCGGCGACCTGGAACAAGCCAAGGAATGGTACGAGCTGGCGCTTGACATTGCACCGAAGCACGCGCAAATCCAGCAGAAGCTGACCGACGTCAAACAACGCTTGGAGCGCAATGAGACTCAGGGGTTGGTCGAGCAGCTTGGCCTTCCCAAGGAGAAGTCTCGAAGTGGCTGGATTGCTCTTGGGTTGGCCGCGCTGGTGATTGCCGTTGGAGCTGTCGCCTACATTTTGGGAACCAAGAAACCGGCGACCAACGTGTCGGGAGCGCCTAAGCAAACTTCCTTTAACGCTCCAACGCTTACCCAGCCTGGTGGACCGCAAGATGAGTCGCCCGCCACCACGCCAGAGGTTGGTACAAAGCCACCAGCGGAGTTCGTCGAGCCCAACTCTGCCGAGGAACTAAGCCTTCGCAATTTGCTTGCGCAGCGAAGTGCGAATGGCGGCAAGATCATGGCGCTAGCGTCCGACCCAAGAACGGGCGCGTTGATTTTGACTTTTCGCATCGAAGAGGGTGATGACCAAAGGCTGGTCGCGGCCGAACTCGCAACCACAGCTTTGGAAAACAGTCCGTCCACCCGTCTGGTCACGCTTCGGGGCATTTCGGGTTCAAGCTTGGCTTACATGGCGGACGTTCGTCGCGAAACCTACGAGGAAACAAAACAAGAAACTTGGCGACAGCAGAACGGCATCGAGGCTAGCGTCATTGCTCGGCATATCCTGAGTCAAGAGTGGCCGGCGGGGGAACCCAGCGAGCCTGCGCCCCAAGATCCAAATGCCACCACGGGAGCATAATCCGGGGCATGCGTCTCTCGCTGCAACTGTACACGCTTCGCGATCCTCTCGCCAACGATCTTGAAGGCTCGCTTCGAGCCGTCCGCGATATGGGGCTGGATTACGTCGAACTTGCGGGCACTTACGGCCTCCAAGCCACCGAATTTAAGCAAATCTTGGATACCGTTGGACTCCAAGTGAGCGCAGGACACTGGGGCTTGGATCAAGTTCGAAAAACTGCCGCCGTCGCAGAAGAAGCAAATGCGTTGGGTTGTAGGCACGTCGTTCTGCCATGGGTGCCCAGGGAAGCGTTTGCCGACGGTTGGGTGACGTTTGGAAAAGAGTTGGAGACGATTGCCGAGCGATTTTCGGAATTGGACCTGACGTTTGGCTACCACAATCACGCGTTTGAGTTCGAGCCGAATGAACACAGTTCTTTCGCGGATATGTGGGCGGCTACAAGTTCAACCCTCAAGTGCCAACTCGACGTAGGGTGGGTCGCGGTCGCCGGTGAAGATCCAGTTCGTTGGATGAAGAGCCTGCATGGAAGGCTTTCGCTTGTCCATCTGAAGGAGTACTCCGGGAATCCAGACAGCCACGATGCAGAGGCCGGAAGCGGGGTCTTGGATTGGGTTGCAATCTTGGACACTTGCGCCGAGCTCGGGGTTGAATACGGGGCGATCGAGATGGACCGCACGCCAGACGATCCCGTCAAGTCTGTAGAGCGTTGCGTGAAGTTCTTCCAGAGCAAAGGGCTGCGCTAGGCCGCTTTGTCCCAAGCTACAGCATCCAACAGACGCAGCGCTTCTTGGAGTTTCTCTTCGAGCCGCCGCACCTCAAGTGAGTTGGGCTGGCCTTCTGCTCTTCGAATTCGTGCGAGAGCCTTTCGGACATGGCTTGCAGCCTCGTTAAAGCTGTTCGGCTTGTCAAAGGAGGCCATAGTCGCCTGAGGGTTTAAGCTGTTGGTTACAACGTTGGACAAGCGGTCGAGAAAGCGCCGCTTGACGATCATTGCAACCTGATCGCTGGCCGATATTGGATCCTCTTCATCCTCGCAGGCCATGAGGGCAATGAGTCTGGACCGAAGCGCAGCATCCTGATCCTTCAGCCAATCCTGCAGCGGCGACTCGAGCAATTGAGGCGCGTGTCTAAACTCGAACGCGAGGATGCTTAGCTCGTTGATGCTGCAACAAACCTCGGTTTTGGCCTTTTCAATCTCCGTCTCATCCCAACAGCCGTTGGCGGCGGCGGTCACATCCACTTCGCGAAGCCAGAATTCTGGCTCCGCCACCTTTCTGACCAGACGCGACAGATTCTTCATGTTCGTGGAGTCCCATTGTTCTTATAGGAATGCAGAACCGTTTTCGACATGGATGTGTCTTAGCAAATCCAAACAAATTTGCGCGGCACAGCGTCGGTTTGTGAGCACAATAACCGGAGAAGGAAGTTAAAGCATGGACAGAAGAGGCGGTGGTGGCGGCTGTGGTCGGTTCGGAATAGCGGGAGTTATCGCTTTAATCGCAGTAATTGGATATTTTTCCAAGAGCTCAATGAATCCGGTCACGGGCGAGAAGCAATACGTAAGCATGAGCACGGAGCAAGAGGTCGCTCTTGGTTTGCAGGCCGCTCCTGAGATGATGCAGCAGTTCGGCGGTGAAGATCAGGATCCACAACTGCAGGCGCTGGTCGACGAGATCGGTAATGAGGTCGTTCGTAATTCAGCCGCGAAGAATTCTCCGTACCGGTTCGATTTCCATTTGCTGGGCGATCGGGAGACGATCAACGCTTTCGCGCTCCCTGGAGGCCAAATCTTTATCACCCGCGCTCTCATGGACAAGCTGAAGACGCGAGGCCAATTGGCAGGCGTCCTCGGCCATGAGGTGGGGCATGTGGTAGCCCGACATGGTGCCGAGCATATGGCCAAAGCTCAGCTGACCCAAGGTCTGACCGGTGCAGCAGTCATGGCAACATACGACCCGCAAAATCCTAGCTCCGCTCAAACTGCAGCCATGGCCCAAATGATCGGCGGCCTCATCAACCTGAAGTACGGCCGTGACGACGAAATTGAGTCCGACGTTCTTGGCGTCAAGTTTCTCGCCGAGGCCAACTACGATCCCCGTGCCATGATCGAGGTTATGCAGATACTCAAGGAAGCTGCCGGACGCGGTCGTCAGCCTGAGTTTTTTAGTTCCCATCCAAATCCCGACAATCGAATCCAGAGGATCCAAAACGCGATCAAGGATCAGTTCCCGAATGGCTTGCCTTCCGGACTTCGGCCTTGAGCAGTGACATCGAAGACCTGCTGGGATTGATCACTGGCAGTTGGAAGACACAGGCTATTTGCGTGGCTTGCCAACTCGGCCTGCCAGATGCCTTGGCACGTGGACCTCAACCGACTAGAACGCTTGCCGATTTGACGGGGGCGTTGGAACAGCATATCGAGCGCCTGCTTGGTGGGCTAGTTTCACTTGGGCTGTGTAGTCGGCTTGAGGACTACTCTTGGGAGTTGACAGACAAGGGCAGACTACTGAGTGAGGATCATCCCAGCTCAATCAAACAGTGGGCGATTTGGTGGGGCCATTACTGCTGGCCGGTCTGGGGTGAACTCCACCACAGTGTCCGGACTGGACAAAGCGGTCGGGAAAAGCTCTATGGCACTGAAGGCTTCCAGCATCTGGAGCATTATCCCCCGGCTGCAGCTTGTTTTCACGGGGCCATGTCCGAGCTAACTAGGTTGGTCACAGCCTCGGCGGTTCGCGCTTTTGACTTCTCCAGTTACCGGACGATTGCCGACATCGGAGGCGGCAACGGCCAACTAATTCGAGCGATTCTTGAGGCGAATCCACACACCCAAGGAATCCTCTTCGATTTGCCGGAGACCAGTGCATCAATGCCGAATAAAGGCAATCCGCGATTGGAAATACGCACTGGGGATTTCTTCCAATCGGTACCCGAGGACGCGGATCTGTATATCCTGAAAAGCGTCCTTCATGACTGGTCCGACCACCAAGCAACTAAGATTTTGGACAATTGTCGCAGGGCAATGACTCCCTCAGCGAGGCTATTGGTCATCGACAGGATTGGCCCAGATCAAATCGAGCCGTCGCCTGAACATCAGGATTTCTTTCGAAGCGATCTTCACATGATGGTGGCGCTCGGAGGGAAAGAAAGGACGAGGTCCGAGTTCGAAGGACTGCTGGCCCGCTCAGGATTCAAGGTGATCACGACTGGGCAAGTTGGACTTGGGCTGAGCTTTCTGGAGTGCGCGCCGTCCACTTCAGGGCGCGCCGAAGCAACCTGAATACGGACGGATTTCGAAGGTCTCCCACGACGTGGCCGATCGAGCAATAGAACACCCTGCCC
>JAFAFM010000228.1 GCA_023423495.1 Armatimonadota bacterium | reverse complement strand
CAACAATCTTCGCGAACTCAGCCACCGTGTGCTCGTCTTGGGTGCCAATGTTTACAGGCTCATGAAAATCGGCATTTGCCAGCCTCCAGACACCCTCGACAATGTCCTCGACATAACCGAAGGAGCGCGTCTGTTCTCCGTCTCCATACACGGTGAGAGGCTTTCCGGTCAACGCCTGGTGCAGGAAGTTGGGAACGACCCGGCCATCATCCAAACGCATCCTCGGACCATAAGTGTTAAAGAACCTGACGATGCGCGTGTCCAAGCCGTGAAAGTGGTGATACGCCATGGTCATTGCCTCGGCATAACGCTTGGCTTCGTCATACACTCCGCGCGGGCCGATCGGGTTAACGTTGCCCCAGTAAGTTTCAGGTTGCGGGCTTACCAACGGGTCCCCGTACACTTCGCTTGTACTGGCGAGCATGAACTTCGCGTTCTTGGCCTTGGCCAGCCCCAAGGCTTTGTGGGTGCCGAGAGCGCCGACCTTCAGCACCGGGATCGGCATCCGAACGAAGTCGATGGGAGAGGCTGGGCTTGCGAAATGGAAGATGAAATCCACATCTCCATCGACGAACAAGTACTCCGTCACGTCCTGCTTGATGAATTTCACTCGTTCGTTGCCGGCATGATGCGCGATGTTGTCGGTCGAACCGGTGACGAGGTTATCGATGATAAGCACATCCCAGCCCTCTCGAACCAAACGGTCGGTCAGATGAGATCCCAAAAAGCCGGCTCCGCCGGTAACAACTGCGCGCATGGCTCATTTTAACTAGCAGGGATACGGGATTGCTCTTGAAAGGCCTTGTTATAAGTGCCAGATTCGTTTCGAAGTCTCTCTCTAAAACATGCTTTGCGACCAACATCTGCCTTAAAACCGGTTAAGTTTATGTGCCAATAGTAAGATCAGCAAAATTAACAGGTAAACCCATTTCCCTGATCCAATGCCCGTAACCCTTCGAGATGTCGCCCGCCATTTAAACCTGTCCCACGCGACGGTGTCTATGGTGCTGAACGACCGCCGCGACGTCACGATTCCAGAGTCAACGCGAACCCGAGTTCTTGAAGCCGCCAAGGAATTAGGCTATCAGCCGAATCTATCTGCCCGGGCCCTTGCGTCCGGCAAGACGAACATGATCGCGTTGTGGTCGCCTAGCTCCCACAACAGCTTCTATGCCGAAATCCTGTTTGCCATTCAGCGGCTTGCTCAGGGGACAGGTAAGGACGTCCTTTTCCGCGAGGTTACTTTTGGAAAGGAGAAGGTGAAAGACAATCTCCGCAGTCTGATGCTCCCAGTGGATGGAATCTTGGCCATAGACTCCAAATACGCGCTCGATGCGCTCGGCGGCCAGCCGAAAATGGACCGCAAGCCCATCGTGAACATCGGCGTTTACACAAGTGATCAGTACGATTCTGTGCACGTCGACCTGGAGTCAGGCGCTCGCGACGGGCTCGAACATCTTTGGGACTCGGGTTTTCGTGACATTGGTTTTTTAACTGTCGAGAACTCTGTCGATACCGACGACCCTCGTGCAAGAGCCTACAAAAGCTTTTGCGAAGAGCGGCAGATTTCGCACAATGTCATCGGGCTGAAGTCGGCTGTTCGAGATTACGTGAGTTCGCTGGCGGCAGACTTGGTGAAAAGCCAGCGTTTACCCAGGGCCCTGTTTTGCTACAACGACCACGTTGCCATGGGTGTCGTGAAGGGCGTTCGGGATGTCGGCGTGAAGGTGCCGGAGCAATGTGCAATCGTGGGGTGCGACGGTGTGGCCGAAGCAGAATATGTAGACCCACCGTTGACTACCATCGTCCAACCCGTGGAAGAGATCTGCCGCCTAGGATGGGAGTTTTTAAAAGAGCGAATCGTTGATCCTCAAATGCCGGTTCGTAAGTTAGTACTGAAACCCACCCTTGTCATCCGTAAATCCAGCCGCCTGAGGTAATTCATACCCGTTTTTTTGCTGGAATCCAGGTGAAAATCCTGCGAAAAATGCCTTTGGAACGTCTTTTGCATGACAGTAACACGGTTCTTCGTGTAGGATAAGGTGTTGCAATTAGCTGAACCAATAGGTTCGGCGTTTCTTTTGGGGACTATGATCTTTGGAAAGGATTAGTCCCGTTCGGATTTGAGCGGGTTTCAATATGGCGGTCACGCTTCGCGATATAGCAAAACATCTAGGGATTTCACACGCTACCGTGTCCTTCGTGCTGAATAACCGAATGGACATGGGCATCACTGAGGCAACGCGCCAACGTGTCTTGGCTGCAGCCGAAGAACTCGGCTACCGCCCAAATCGAGCGGCCAGAGCGCTCACCACCGGAAAAACCAACATGGTGGCTTTCTGCTTGCCGGAAAGTGCAGATGGCTACCAATCCTCGATTCTTCAGGGAATTCAGAAGGAGATGGAGTCCACCGAATACGATCTTTTGGTTTGGCAGGCGAACACCGAAACCGGCCAAAAGAAGAGGCCGGCCGACTTAAACGTCGATGGCTATATCTCTCTTGCCGCGGGCATCGCAGACCAGGATTTCACGACCGAGGACGGCGTTCGCAAATCAGGATTGAATATCGGGTTGGTAAGCCGTAAAGGTTGGGACAACGTTGTCATCGACGTCAGTGAAGCGGCGGTCGAGGCCTTCCAGCACTTGATCAACGTGGGTTGCCGACGAATTGCGTACATCCGTCCGATTACTGCCGAAGAACCCAAAGATAGCCTTTACTTAACTTTCCGCAAGTTGAAGTCCACCCCCGGCATTCAGACGGATGAAATCATGACCCAGGGCCTGAACCGACAAAAGGCGATGGAAGCGATTCGGGAATATGCCAACAAGTGGGGCGCTCCGGACGGCATCCTGTGTGCCACAGATGGCTTGGCGATCGCCGCCAAGCGGGCCCTTTCCGAAATGGGCATCCGAACTCCATCCGACGTCGCCATTGTAGGCTGCGGTGGAATCGAAGAGGTCGAATATGCGTGGCCGCCGATTTCCACTATTCAGCACCCAATTGCCGAAATATGCAAAACCAGTTGGGAGTTCATGAAGCACCGCCTGGAATGGCCCACGGACCAACCCCAGCAAAAGGTTTACAAGGCCAGCTTCGTGGCCCGCGAATCTTCCGTTGGATTCAAGCGGAAGCGCTAACCGCCGGGCTCTTCTATCTCGCCAGTGGCGACCAAAACCTGAATTGGGTCGTAATACTCCCGAATGTGCTTGATCTTGCCTCCCTCCGCCGTGACAATCGAGACGTAGTTCTGACGGTAAGGCAAGCCGGTCTCCTTGGAAGTGGATGATCCTGGATACTCCGCAATAATCACATTCGAATCTGCGGTCTCGTAAATCTTGGGCTCGCCAATCTGGACGTTTTCGAAGTAGACCCCGATGTTAGACATGAACTTGAGCACCTTGTCTCGGCCTAGCAATTGACGCGTGTGGTGCTTCGGGGCATAGGGAAGATCGATGACGACATCCTCGTGGTAAATCGCTCCATCGTCGGGCTTCCCCATCAGCGACAAATGCTTGAGAAAAAGTTCTGAAGTCGTCATTGCGAGAAGGTTACCTATTCGTCTGAACTTCCACGGCACACCGTCGTTATTGCACCGTTGGAGGTTGGTTAAACCAATGAAATCGAAGTTTCTAATGGCGACCGCACTCGTAATGTGCGTCGCTTTCGCCGCCGCCCAAGCGGGCCAAGGCGGACAGGGTGGTCAGCGTGGCCAACGCGGTGGAAACCGTGGCGGCTTCGGGATGCAGGGGCAGAACCGGGGCGGCAACGAAATGCAGCTCGTGTTCCGAGCTGATGTCCAGAAGGATCTCAACATTTCTGCTGACCAAAAGACAAAGCTTGAAGCGCTTCAAGCCAAGCAGCGAGAAGCACGCGGCCAGGGTGGCCAGCGAGGAGTTCGCGGCGGCAATGGTGGAGCGGGTGGTGCTGGAACCGGAGGAAACGGAGCTGGCGGTGCTGGCGGAGCGGGCGTCCGCGGTGGTAACCGTGGCGGCGCTGGGGCTGGCGGCGGACAGATGTCCGACGCTGACCGAGAAGCGATGCGCAAGCGCATGCAAGAACAGCGAGAAGCCAGCCGAAAGGAACTCGCCGCGATCCTGAACGAGGGTCAGATGAAGCGACTTGGCGAAATCCGAGTTCAGCTGATGGGCGCCCGCGCAGTCCAGAACGAGGAAATCCAGAAGGCGCTTGGTCTCACGACCGCTCAGCTCACCCGGATCTCCGATCTGCAGGACAAGCAGCGACAGGCTAACCAAGCCCTAATGGAGAAGGTCCGAAGTCAGGAAATGTCTAGAGAGGACGTCCAGAAGTCGGTCGAGAACAACAACAAGATCCTCGATGCCGAACTTCTCAAGGTGTTGACTGCCGACCAGGCAGCCAAGCTGAAAGAAATGGGCGGCAAACCCTTTGAGGCCGCGCCTCAGCAGGGACGCGGCGGCGGACGCTAAGGCCAGTTACCTGCCT
>JAFAFM010000122.1 GCA_023423495.1 Armatimonadota bacterium | reverse complement strand
GGTTTCGGCAACTGCAGCTGGGGCGAAGTAACCCTTGCCGAGGCGAAGGTCATCTCGACGAAATTTCGGGCATTGGCCGCTAAAGCAGGCACTAACTCAGTTGTTGGGTCTACCCCATCGACAGATGACCCGAAGGTGAGTGAATCCGAGTTCCACGAATGCTACGACCTCGATTATGGCGATGGTCATACGCTTTGTCGATGCTCAAACCGAGGGCCTTGCTCTTGCTCTATGAATATCGGCCGATGGGTGGTGGCGGCGTAGGTGGCACGACGAAACCTTCGCCCGCGTTGGGTCCCGCACCGCTGGTCTTGACGGATCTTTTCGAAGAAAACTGTCGTCTTGGCAACGGCCGATCTGGCGCCTGTCGCAATAGTCAAGAGTGCCAAAATCAGGAAAGTGCTGATCCGGCGCGGCAAGTTCTCAATGATCGTAGAGCTTGACCTCAAAATGGGCATTGTCACCGCCAATAGCAAGGCCGCAAAGCTTGATTCTGAGAGTCTCAGGAAGCTACGCGACCAAGGCTTCAGCCCAGGGAATCGGTCTTCATAAAGCATCCACCCGATTGCGGTTTGGGACCCGTAACGCTGCTTAAGCAACGGGCGTAGAGGTTAGGAGTGGGTCAGCGAGACCGAGTCATACAGACGAATGTCTAATCGGAATCGCCGCGACTTTTTTCAAAAGATTAGGCCTAGGCCCTTGACATTGGAGAGTCGACATGCCTACAATATCTCTTGCGCCTGACATCAGAGCGCAGCACCTTGAAAGCTCAATAGAGAAAGACGTTCAGAACAGTAGTCTACAAGAAATGAGATCGAACTAAAAGCTCGATCCCGTTGAAGGCTTCTCAGCAAAGCTGGGGAGTCGGAGGCCTGAACCCTGCGAACTCGTTTCGGTGGGTGAGGGTGCCAGCAATGGCAACTCCAAACAAAAGAGTTAACCATCCCTTTATGGGATTGGATCAACACTTTCTTCGGAGAGTTTGATCATGGCTCAGGACGAACGCTGGCGGCGTGCCTAAAACATGCAAGTCGAACGAGGTAGCAATACCTAGTGGCGAACGGCGGAGTAATACATGAACAACGTGCCCTAAAGTCCGGGACAAACGCAGAAATGCCATAAATACCGGATGTGGTGGAGAGATGGCATCATCATTCCATTAAATGGTTTTTCGCTTTAGGAGCGGTTCATGGCCTATCAGGTAGTTGGTGGGGTAATGGCCTACCAAGCCGACGACAGGTAGCGGGTCTGAGAGGATGATCCGCTCGAGTGGGACTGAGACACGGCCCACACACCTACGGGTGGCAGCAGTTGGGAATCTTGCACAATGGGGGAAACCCTGATGCAGCGACGCCGCGTGGAGGATGACGGATCTAGGTCTGTAAACTCCTTTTTCATGGAAAGACTTAGGACGGTACCATGAGAATAAGGACCGGCTAACTACGTGCCAGCAGCCGCGGTAAGACGTAGGGTCCAAGCGTTGTCCGGATTTACTGGGCGTAAAGAGCGCGTAGGCGGTCTGTTAAGTGTGAAGTGAAATCTCCAGGGCTCAACCCGGAAACTGCTTTACATACTGGCAGACTTGAGGAATGCAGAGGTTTGTGGAATTCCTGGTGTAACGGTGAAATGTGTTGATATCAGGAGGAACACCCATGGCGAAGGCAGCAAACTGGGCATTATCTGACGCTGAGGCGCGAAAGCGTGGGTAGCAAACAGGATTAGATACCCTGGTAGTCCACGCCCTAAACGATGGATACTAGGCGTAAGAGGTATCGACCCCTCTTGTGCCGCAGCAAACGCATTAAGTATCCCGCCTGGGGAGTACGGCCGCAAGGTTGAAACTCAAATGAATTGACGGGGACCCGCACAAGCGGTGGAGCATGTGGATTAATTCGATACTAACCGAAGAACCTTACCCAGGTTTGACATCGATCGTAAGCCCAAGAGATTGGGCCCTCCCCCACAAGGGGACGTGAAGACACTTGTTGCATGGCTGTCGTCAGCTCGTGCCGTGAGGTGTACGGTTAAGTCCGCCAACGAGCGCAACCCTCGTCCTGTGTTACCAGCGAGTAAAGTCGGGGACTCACAGGAGACCGCCGGTGTAAGCCGGAGGAAGGTGAGGATGACGTCAAGTCAGCATGGCAGTTACGCCTGGGGCTTCACACATGCTACAATGGGCGAAACAATGGGCAGCAATACCGCGAGGTGGAGCAAATCCCAAAAATACGCCCCCAGTTCAGATTGCAGTCTGCAACTCGACTGCATGAAGGCGGAATCGCTAGTAAACGCAGGTCAGCTATACTGCGTTGAATACGTTCCCGGGTCTTGTACACACCGCCCGTCAAGTCACCTGAATTGTCTTCACCCGAAGTCCGTGGCCCAACCGCAAGGAGGGAGCGGCCGAAGGTGAGGGGAGTAAGGGGGACTAAGTCGTAACAAGGTACCCGTACCGGAAGGTGTGGGTGGATCACCTCCTTAAAGGATAAGCACTCTTCTTTGCACTGCTTAGAAGACATATCCAGGTCGGTCTACGTTTTGAACTCTCTAAAGAGCTTTCAAGAAAGCCTCTCGAGCAATCGAGAGGCTTTTTGTGTTTTAACCTGCCCTTCCTGCGGTCCGGCTTGCTAAAACAGCTCCAATCACCCGACGTTGAGCGATCTTTCAGCATAAATCAGCGTCAATACATGCATGCCCCGGTTCGCCGCGTTCTTTGTCCTGCTTCTCTGTCCTCTGGCGATAGGTTTTGCTCAAGAAGCTCAGACAGATATTGACAAGGTGAGGCAGCTCATTACCGCGGGTAAATATGTCGATGCCGAGAAACTGGCTCGGGACATGGTCACCAAGTCTCCCACCGACACTGAAGCTCGCTTTCAACTCGGACGCGCGATCTTCTTCCAAGACAAGTTTCAGGACGCCATTCCAATCTTCACCCAGGTTGCCACCGCTTTGCCGAAGTTCGCGGGTGCGCTGAAGTATCTCGGAGACTCATACTTCGGATTGGGCCAATACAAGCTCGCTGCCGAGTCCTACTTGAAGGCGATCGAGATCGAACCCAAGGATCCGGAATATCAAACAGACTTCGCCCGTGCATCTGTCCGACTGAATAGTGGTCAGGCCGAAAGCGCCTTCCGCCAAGCTTTGGCATTGGACCCCAACTACATTCCCGCCCTATTCGAATACGGCATGTATCTGTCCTCTCAGGGTCGCTTTCCAGAAGCGGAAATTCAGATGAACAAGGCCCTGACGCTGGACGACAAGAGCGCTTATGGTTGGTCGGTGATGGGTGATGTCCTGCGACAGCAGAAGGCATATGCTCGAGCCGAAGATGCTTACTACCGCGCGCTCGATCTGGATCCAAACCGATTACGGGCAATCGATGGCCTTTCACGGTTGATGATGATGCAGGAGCTTTGGAAGGATGCCGAAGAAGCTACCCGGCGGCTCCTTGAAGTCGATTCGAACAACCTTTGGAACTATTTGCGCATGGCAAACATCATCGACGAGCAGAAGAGATACGCCGAGGCCGAAGCAATCTACAAGAAGCTAATTGCCGACCATCCCAAATTTGCGGAGGCCTATGTCGACTACGGAGTCTCGCTATGGCGACAGGACAAAGACAAAGAAGCCGAAGTTCAGTTTAAAGCCGGACTTACTGTGAATCCCGACAATGCTTGGGCACACTATACGTTCGGTAATTTCCTCCGGCAAAAGAAGCGACTTCGAGAGGCCAAGGCCGCCTATGAAGCGGCCCTAAGGATCAATCCAAATTACCGCGAAGCCAAAGAGCGATTGGATATGGTCAACCTAGAGCTTGGCTAGGATCTCTCCAAGCTGTCGACCCCAGTTTGTAAGCTGGTATTGAGTGACCGGCGGGCGTCCGTCGACAACCGTCCGCTGGACAAGGCCGGCGTCGATGAGGCGATCAAGAGCAATCGTCAGGGCTCGGGGCGAAAGGTCGGGCTCGCTCTTCAGGATGCTGGTGTAGCGCGTCTCTCCGTGGTTCAAAGTGTCAAGGACAGGAAGTGGCCAACGCTCCATTGCAACCTCAAGTTGCTGCCAGCGACCAAGTTCGTTCCAAACCTCCAAGCAGATTGGAGCTAATTCTTGGCCCTCATTCGTAAGGATGTATTCCGGACGAGACGGGTGCCCGTATCCGGGGTTGCGGTCGACCAGCTCCAGGCTCATGAGATAGTCCAGAGCTTGCCGGATGGCGCGGTCGCTGCTTTCCAGGCGACGGACAAGGGTGATGTACTTGCTTCCCTGATCGCGATGCAATTCGGCCAAGACGGGAAAGGAGTACCGGAATCGCGTCGCAATCTTTATCCACTTTCCACTTGTCATGACTTATTATATGTGATATAAAATATACGTCTAATAAGGATAAAAGGTGTCAAAGAATGTCGTCGATTAAGTTCACTGGAAAGTTGGTTTGCTCAATTTCGGTTCGAAATCACCGGGATGCTGCCGCTTGGTACAAAGAGAAGCTGGGTTCAGAAGTCGTGTTCGAAGAGGATGAGATGGGCATGACCTACATGACCTCGCCGGTCGAGAACGTGTGGCTGGATATTTCCCAGGTTGAAAGTCCGACCGTCGGTGGGCCAGCGTTGGTTTGGGGAGTCGAATCCGTCGATGATGCCCGCAGTTCCCTTGAGGGTATGGGCGTGAAGTTCGATGGACCTTCCCGAGATTTCGGAGGGATGGTTAGGCTCGCCACCTTCTTCGACCCGGACGGGAACACCCACATGCTCTATCAAAATTTGCAGTCTTAGGCCCCGGGCCCGAATTTAGTCAAAGGAACGTGGGATTTCCAAAATCCGTCGAATAATAGTGACTATGCGAGTAAATCTCGCGTAAATCCCGTCCGAGGAGATTACTGTGATGACGAACAGAAATCGGGCCTGGCGGCGACGCCAGCGGTTCCTTACCAAGGTCAATGAGACCCGTGATTGGGTGAACGAGAAGTTCGAAAGAACTGCCGATGCCATGCGAGGCATGGCACGCCAACCGGCAAAAATATCGCTCAAAGCCCAGCACCACCTTGCGAAGAGGGCACAAGAACTTCGCGAGGGATGGAGGTCTGACCAGGAGCTTCGCGAAGGCTGGGAATAAGTCTTTAGCCTCGACTCTCAAGTGGCCCGCGAATCGGCGGGCCGCTTGTTTTTTACTTGAACCGATAGGGCGGTGATTGGAGGCCGCGCTCCGTAACGATTCCTGTTATGAGTTCTCCGGGCGTTACATCGAAGCCGGGATTGAATGTTGGACAGTCCGCGGGAGCCAATGCCAATTGGTCGACGTGCGTAATCTCTGCTCCGCTGCGTTCCTCAATAGGAATCGCGGAGCCGTCCGGCATCTCCGTATCCAACGTGGAGGTGGGGGCCGCAATATAAAACGGAATCCCGTGGAACTTGGCCAAGACCGCCAGCGAGTAAGTGCCAATTTTGTTGGCCGTGTCCCCATTAGCGGCGATTCGATCCGCCCCGGCAAGTACACAGTCGACCTTGCCCACACGCATGATGGAGGCAGCGGCGCCGTCGACGATGGAGTGGAACGGAATCCGTTCCTTGGCGAGTTCGTATGCGGTGAGTTTCAACCCTTGCTGGCGCGGCCTTGTTTCGCAGGCATACACGTGAATGCCCTTTCCCTGCTCGTGGGCGCTGCGAATGATGCCAAGCGCCGTTCCATGGCCAGCAGTAGCCAAAGAACCGGTGTTGCAGATTGTCAGGATGTTCCAGCCTGGCTGAATCAATGTGGCTCCATGGGCGCCAATCGACCGATTCATTTCCAGATCTTCGGCTTCGATCCTTTGAGCTTCACGAAGGACTTCTTCAAAAGTCCAATTCGGTAGCGCGGAAATCCTATCGAGGGCCCAGAACAGATTGACCGCTGTCGGCCGGGAGGCTGCCAACTCTCGATGCGCCAAGTCTTTGTCCACGCCATGCTTCGCGGCGAGCGCCATTCCGTAGGCCGCCGCTACACCGATGGCCGGGGCACCCCGCACGGCCATTTCGCGGATGGCCTCTGCAACCTCCGAGTGAGTCTCCAACTCCAACCATTCCTCACGCCCAGGGAGCAGCCGCTGATCGAGCATGAGCAGCCTGTTGCTGGCCCAACGGAGAGGAACAATCATGCCTGAAGGGTACCTTTGGGTCAGGAATGAAGGTTTTGATCTTTGAAGACAATTTGATGTGGGGTCCCCGGCTGGCCAAGTCGATCCAGCATTTGGGACACGATGCCCAAACCCTTGCTAGAATTCCAGACCCTATTCCGGCTGCGGACGTTGCAATCATCAATCTTGGGTCGCAAGCGTTGCCTCCGTCCTCCCTCGTGCCTCAACTCAAGCAGCGGGAAATCAAGATCGTTGCCCACGCCGGACACAAGGAAAAGGAATTGCTCGCTTTAGGCAAAGACCTTGGATGCGACTACCTTGCCTCAAATAGCGAAATCACCAACAAAATCGGCGATATCCTGAAAAAGCTTTAGAATTGGCACTGGATTTGCGGAACATTGGATATTAGACGTACGTCGTAATAGTGGCTTGCCTTATGGCAAGTACATATCCTGAAATGATATCGGGAAGCAGTTAATGCTTCCCTTTTTTCTTTTTGGGTATATGCCTTTCACGCCTTTTCGAATTTGTAGCTTCCGTCTGCTCCAACTTTGAAGCTCGGCACGTATCGTGTTCGCTCGAATTGACGGTAGGCCGGCTCCAACTCTTTCCAAAACTCGATCCACGGGCTTGTTTGTCGAGGTGCAAGCGAACGCTCGGTGAGTTTGAAGGGAAAGATATGAACTGGAATTTGGGATTGTCCGGCCGCTTTTGCTTCCAGCGCCAAAACGTAGATTTGGTCGATCACCTCATCGGTCATGGCGAGGCAGCCAATACTCTTGGTGTCCCCGTGGATAAAAATATCTCCACCGGGCTTCGACTTGTCCGAGCGGATGCGGTCGCTGGCATTTGGATAGTTAATGCCCAGCGAGAGTCTGAACCGGCTTTGAGGGTTGAAGCGGTCGATGTAATACAAGCCTTCTGGTACTTGGAGGTCTCCCTCCTTCCTTTTCGGTCCCAAGTTGCCAGACATTCCGGCTATTGGAAACTCTTCGAGTCGTTGCATCGGCTTCCTCGGAGATCCGCTCGCCCAGATTTCCAAGATCCGCTCTTGCTTGAATGCACGAAAGTAGAGTCGCTTGGGAGGATACGCGATATTGCCCTTCTCGCAAAGCTCTTGAAGCCTCGGGCGGGCCAACCGATACGCACGTTCAACTCGATCCTCGGCTACTGAATTCAATGGCAATCCGAGGGTCGCGAGGATGAAAGCCGAAACCACCTCATTCCGCCTTCAATGCAAAGACTCGGACTTCGGCCAGTTCGCCCTTGCCACCGGATCGGTTGATGATCCTGATGAAGCGGGCTCTGGTCATCGGGCCACGATAGGCGATCGTGCCGTCCTTTTTGGTCCGATTAGCTCTCGTCCATCTGAAGTTCAAGTCTTTGACCCACGCTTCCTCGGTGGGAGGCTGCTGACCCGTGGCGTAAGTTTGAATGTCGAATTTCTCCGGCATGCCAGACTTGGTCGTGATCTGCACCTCCCCGATTGGGCGGTCACGGCCAAGATCGATTTCTACCCAATCTCCGACCGCCTCGCCGAAGGCAGAGCTCGTGGCTGGGTCGTCATCCACCATGGGCGACAACTTTGCAGGAAGGCTACCGGCTTTGTCCGTTAACAGCCTCCCTTTCGCCAGGTTTACGGTTCGATCCAACAGCCCGCTGGGTGCATTGAACCGGACGTCGATAATCGCCGCGGCCTTGTTCCCTCTATGGAAGCTGTCCGCTAGCTGCCAGGCCTTGAGCCAAGCCCATTCCGACTCGCCATTGACCTGTGCCCGAATGAGGATCGTGCCATTGTCTCCATTTGCCGAAAGTTGCCCAAAGGGATTTCGCTTCAGTTGGTGGATCGCATCTTTCTCGATGAGGGCACCCACGATATCTCTGTTCTCCAAAATCACGGTTCCGCCATTCTTCGTCAAAACCGTCTGGGTTGGAATCTCCGGCACTTGTCCGTTCTGGACTTGGTAAAACGCCAATTCGGCGCTGTCGAGTGGCTTGCCGGTCATGTCCGTAGCCCTGAGAATGATGGTAGCGGGGAGATCCCAGAGGATGCCCTGCCGCCTTGCGCCGGAAATCCCCAGCGACGAATTGAGCGCCGCGACCTCCGTTCCACTGAGAAGCGTTGTGGGTTCGATCGGGAGGGTGTCAAATAGTGGTGAAGAAACCGGAACATAGAGCATTGGAATTCCAGTCGGGATTAACGCCTCATTCCTGGTATCTCCGAATCCACTGATGCCCGAAAAAGGGTCGCTAAAAGCGATCGTCTCGCCATCGACTTGGGCGGTAGCAGTTCCCGTCTGCGGACGCAGGCCCGTCAGCATTGAAAGCAGGGATCGAATGATGTCTGCATCAGCCGTCTGCCCAGCGAGATCAACAGTGAATTGAGCTTGATCCTGGCTTGGAACAAGCCGAATTCGCTCCAATGCGCCGTCGAGGGCGAAGGAAAATCGGCTCTGAGCAAAGTAAACGTCGTTGATTTCCCGGGCGAGCGCCTGCATCGCATCAGCCGCGATCTTGGCTCCACTAAAGGCAATTGGTATGGCGTCCTCATGGATTTCCAGGGCGTCGTTATTTGAGTTCGATTCTGGCTCGGCGGGGAAGATCCTGAACTGCAGGGGCTGGAGCCGGTGATCCGTGTCGACTTTCTGATATGCCTTCTTGAACTCGATGACCGTTTCTTCGCCGGCCGCCAAGCCTTTATTGACTTCGAACTTGGCCCCGTCTTTTTCCTGCACAATCCATTGCGCGGTGAATGGCTTTGCTGGACCTGAGCCCACATTTTTCACCGTGGCTCGGTAAGTCGCCTCATTGCCGGTTCCTGCTTTGTCCAGCCATTGCACACTCAGATCTGGACCTTGAGACGGCTCCGAACGAACGTATTCGATTAGAAGTCGAGGCTTGCCCGCCTTGGCCTGACTCGAGAAGAATTCGCATTTGCCCGCAAACTGGATTGCGAACCCATTATTTTCGAACCACCGGTCGCGCATGGCTTGAACTGCAGCTGCCAGTCCGGTAATCGCGATGTCCTTCTCCCGCAGCTCCATCTTTGCCTCAGCGATGGCGGACGAATCATCCGGGCCCGTCGCGCCCGGTTGCTGCCAATCCACTGATCCGCTCCGACGCTGCTTCCAAGTGGCGGCCCACTTTGGCGGAGCTGTCTCAGCAGGCCGCCCCATCTGGACTGCGAACATCGGCCCTTCCCCCCAAGGCTTTTTCACTGCTCCAATCGAGGTGAACTCGGGCGCATCTGAAGATGACGGTGAAAGGTAGAGCGTCGCGGAGGTAATTTTCGCTCCGTTCGGAATCACGTTCTCCAAATTGCCGAACTTCACTAGGATCGTCTTGCCCTTTCCGCCCTCCAAGGTGAAGAGTCCCCCTTTGGATTTATCCGGCTCGGCGGAATCTAGGTTGGTATCGGCAACCGCCCAGTAGCGCTCGTCGCCTACGGTAGAACCACGGTAAATCTCGATGGTTTGACTCTGTATCGAGGCAGCAAGGCCGATGAGCAAGGCGGAGAACATGGTCGCAAGTTTATCTCCCAGTCGACCCCCCGGTCGGGATTTGAATATCGCTAACGCCACTGATCCCAGAAAAAACGTTTGTAATCTTCCGGAGACGAGGTTCCCTCGACAAAGGATGCCAGGAGCTTGCCGATCCAAGGGCCGAACTTAAAGCCATGGCCGCTGCAGGCGCTGGCAAAAAAGCCTCGCTCACCAATTCGACCCAATAAAAAGTCTTCGTTTACCGTACTCGTGTAGACACATCCCTTGGCCAATGTAATCGGAGACTCCTCATATCCAAACCGGCGGGCGGCCGTGTCACAAATCAGGTCGATATGCTCGGCGCTTGGAGTTCGGTCGAGGTCTGATGCCGCAATGGACTTGCCGTGTTCGTGTACTCCGATCTTAAAGTCGACCCGGTCCGGCTCCGTGGGAAATCCATACATCCCAAGCGGACCGTCCTCGATCCAAACTGACCCGACAGCAAGTTCTGGAGGCTTCACGTAGGCGAAGGTCTGAAGGGAGGTTTCGACGGGAACGTCGACAAATTGCCGGATCCAGGGGCCGGGGCAGACGATGAATGCGTCGAAGCTCTGCTCCAGCCGCTCCCAGTCGATCGGGTGGTCCGTCAAGATCACGCCTCCGAGGGACCTGTAAACTTGCAAATTGGCCTCGATGGCTCCCGCTGCGTCGACCCAGCCTGCTTCCTTAGTGAAAATCAGGATTTCATCGATATCCAGGCGTAGGTTTGGCAACACCTTTTGAGCCGCTTCCTTCTCGAAAATCTCAAACTCCACGCCGACTTCGCGAAGCCCCTTAATCATCTCGAGCACGTTCGGTGATCGCGAACTGCCGAAGTAGGAAAGACCAACTTCGTGCAGCAACCGCTTGTCCGCGTGCCTTTCCAACTCTGCCCACAGGGGATAGGCTTCGAGCATGCATTCGGTGTAGAACGCATCTGGATAGGCCTTCCTCACAATGCGGGAATTACCGTGAGAACTGCCAAGATCGTGCCCCACCTGGAATTGCTCGAAGAGGGCAACGTCGTGCCCGTTAATTGCGCAATATCGGGCTGCGCTCGAGCCACAAATTCCCGCTCCGACGACCGCAACCTTCACGACGGCAATTCCATGGGCGAATTATGGTCGGTTAAATAAAAAGCCCCCTATTTGCGGGGGCTTTGTAAATCGGTACGACTACTACTCAGCCTTGGGTTCGGCTTTCTTCGTTGTTTTCTTGGCGGCCGGCTTCTTTTCGCCAGCTTCGGTGGTTTTCTTGGCGGCTGGCTTCTTAGCGGCGGTTGTCTTTTCGGTCGCGGCAGGAGCGGCGGCCTTCTTTTCGGCCTTGGCGGCTCCTCCGCCCTTCTTTGCTTCGCGGATCGCGTCCTTGATTATCTGTTCTTTTCGATGTCGTCGCTTTCGAATTTCTTTGTTCTTAACTCGCATGGATGCTCCTAAGCGCACGGGGGCGTAGTCCGTGTAGGATACCCGGGCTTACTGCAGGTCCCTGATTCGTTGAATATCCTCGTCGGATGGAACCGCCACACCAACGTGCCTCACGACTGCGGCCGAAGTATGTGCGGCCAAGTCGAAAACTGCTTTATCAAATCCAACAGCCGCCATACCCAGGGAGATCGTCGCGATGGTTGTGTCGCCTGCGCCCGCCGTGTCGAACACTTCCACCTTTTGGGGATCGATCGTAAACTCGTCTGTGGCCATGCCCTTGTCGCCAAGTGTGATGAGGACATGTTGGATGCCGTAGTCGCTGGCCAGTTCTTTGGCCACCTGAATTGGCCCGTACTCTTGAAGTGCATCTTTGTTTGCGATAGCTTCGGCGGCTTCTTTCGCATTCAACGAAACGAGGTTCGCGCCCCGATACAGAGGAAGGCTGGTTGGCTTAGCATTTGCCACGACCGGAATTCCCTTCTGGTGAGCAAGTCGGATCACCTCAGAAACCAATTCTTGATTTAAAACACCCTTGGTGTAGTCGCTCAGCAGAACGGCATCCGCTTCAGCAACCCGGAGACTCACTGCCGCTATAAGCTGGCTCTCGATCTCGGAGGTCAGCTTGGAATCGGACTCGTGGTCGATCCGCAGGACCTGGTGCGACGTATCGGCCAACACGCGAGTCTTTCGAGTGGTAGGCCGATTTGGATCCGAGATAACGACCGCACCCCCGCCCAGTGCGGATCTAAGTTCTGCGCCGGCGGGATCGTCTCCAACAACGCCAAAAACGGTCGCGCGGCCGCCGAGCGCCTCGATATTCTTCGCCACATTCGCGGCGCCCCCTGGCACGGCAAAGGTCCGTTGTTGGTGCACCACCATTACGGGAGCTTCGGGGCTAATTCGCGTTGCTTTGCCGACGATGTATTCGTCGAGCATCAAGTCCCCGATGACGAGCACGTGCATGCCTGGGAAGCGATCCAATAACTCGCCCGTTGTCACGAGGCCAATAGCTCCTGCTGGGCGTGGGCCGGCCGTCGCCATGCCACATAAAGGGCAAGGCCAAAAATCGCAAGGAGCGCGGCCATCGCTTGAGCCTGGGTGATCGGGAAGGGCAGCCCTTCCCAATAGGTGCTGGTTGCAAGACCTTTCGCCACTTGTTCTTCCGTGCCTGCTCTCCAGAATTCGTAGATGTAACGTGCGAGGCCATGAAGCGCTAACATTAAAGCGAAGATCTGCCCTCGCGACTGGCCGCGTTTTTCAACCCATAGCAAGATGCCCACCGCCGCCAAGTTCATCAAGGCATCATAGATTTGAGCGGGATGCATCAGCATCCCGACGGGTGCGTCAGGAAATCCAACTCCCCAGGGAAGATCACACACTCCACCGAAGCAGCAGCCGTTCAAGAGGCAACCGAAGCGTCCGATGGCGTGCATGACCAAGCCCGCGGGGGCAATGACGTCCAAGAGGAGCCTGACCGGCCAACCTGCCCGCTTTGCCCAGAATACGATAAAGCCCAGCCCGGCCAGCACTCCACCGAAGCTGGTGAGTCCGGCAAACTGCCAAGAAAATAACTCCTTGGTGTTCTTCAGGTAGTAGTCGAGATCTTGGAGAATGTAGGCCACTCGGGCGCCCAGGATGCCCACCAGGAGCGTCCAGAAGGACATGTCGGCCAACTTGTTCGGGTCCAGCCCAGCCCGCTTCGCTCTTGCCCGGGCAATAGCCACTCCCACGAGAAAGGCGATGATCATCACAACGCCAAAGCTGTGAACCGGAAAATCGCCAATTTTGAACAGAACAGGGAGCATGCTTAGCCGGGCGGGAGTGTACCTGCCACCCGGTTCAACGCAGGTTGGGGCTTTTTGGTTCGGTTAGGGGGAATAATGCCCACATGGGCGATGCTCAAACGCAAGCCGAAATCCTAAACCAAGCCCTGCCTTATATTCAGGCATTTCGAGGGCAGACATTCGTGGTCAAGTACGGCGGCTCGGCGATGCGTGACCCCGCGCTCATGCACGGCGTAATTCGCAATGTTCTCCTGCTGCAAGTCGTGGGGATCAAGCCGATCCTGGTTCATGGTGGAGGTCCAGAGATTGACCGCTGGTTGGACCGACTTAACATCGAAAAGAAAACCCTCCAGGGATTGCGGGTGACCGATGATGAAACGATGGAAGTCGTCGAGATGGCGCTTGCGGGCAGGGCCAACAAAGCCCTCGTCGCAGAGTTTGCCAAAGCTGGGGGCAAGGCAGTCGGGCTGTCAGGACGAGATGCGCATCTATTGACGGCTGAGCCCATCTCGGCCGAATTGGGACGAGTAGGCGAAGTCTCCAAAGTCGATCCTTCGATCTTGAGAAGCACTACCGAAGCTGGTGTGATACCCGTCGTCTGCTCCGTCGCCAGTGGTCTGGATGGAGAAGCGCTGAATGTGAATGCAGACTCCGCCGCCGCTGCGATTGCCGTCTCCATCGATGCTTCGAAGCTGATTTTGATGACAGACACCGATGGCGTTCTAGACGACAAAGACCGGCCCGATTCGCGAATTTCAAATCTATCTGCTTCCCAAGCTCAGGCGATGCTAAGCGACGGCCGCGCGGATAAGGGGATGGTTCCGAAACTGAAAGCTGCCTGCTCGGCTTTGGACCACGGGGTCGACAAGGTGCACTTAATCAACGGCGCCACTCCCAACGCTCTCCTTATCGAAATCTTCACCGATCAAGGCATCGGGACGATGATGGAACTGTAATTTGCAAATCTTGAAATTTTTATAACGACATTTGTCGTCTTGGCCCTATAATGATCTCCAACGACACATGTCGTTAGAGACTATGGCAAAGAAACCGAGCATCGGGCGAGCGGAGGGCGAAGTACTCCGATTCATCGCGGAAAACGGTGGGGCGAGCGTGACCGAAGTAGGCGCTTACCTGACCGAGACCAAGGGACAAACCCGCAACACCGCGTTAAACATGATGGAACGCCTGCGAACGAAGGGCTTTCTGAAGCGGGAGAAGGTGGATGGGGTTTTCCGTTACACTCCAATCGCCGCAAAGGGAACGATCTTCGAAGGCTTCGTGGAAGATTTCGTCGATACAATCTTGGGCGGGTCGGTGGCACCCTTGGTTGCCTATCTTGGGAACAGGGCCGAAGT
>JAFAFM010000112.1 GCA_023423495.1 Armatimonadota bacterium | reverse complement strand
CCTCCGAGCTTGTGCTCAAATACACCAGGGAACGACTTTCGAAGGCCGGGAGAGTTGAACCGGGACAAGTCGAAAGCTATCGGGCCGGTTACACACCAAAAGAGCGCCGGCAGATAGAAAAAGCCGTGTTCAAGGGTGAGCTATTGGCATTGAGCGCAACGAACGCCATGGAGTTGGGAGTCGACATTGGCGGACTGGACGCAGTGGTCATGAATGGATATCCTGGTTCTATCGCCAGCTTTTTTCAGCAGGCAGGGAGGGCGGGCAGAGGCACTCATGACGGGCTCGCGATTCTCGTCGCCCAAAATGACCCGCTTGAGCAATTTCTCACCAGAGAGCCCGAAACCGTTCTTCAAGCGAAAAATGAGTCCGTCGTGCTCAATTCCTCAAATCCGCAAATTCTGTCCCAACACTTACTTTGTGCCGCTCATGAGCGACCCCTGAGCCCCTCCGAACTTGAGCCGTTCGGTTCAAATGCTTTGGAACTTGCCGAGGGCCTGGACCGCAGCGGAGAGCTTTCCTTCCGCAATGGCATGTTCTTCTACCCTTCGCACGAGCCGCCGGCTCCCAACATCAACATCCGTGGGACCCGCGGCGATCAAATCGTGCTCATGCATAACGGCATCGAACTCGGCACGATGGAGCAATGGCGTGCCATGCAAAATGCACACGAAGGCGCCATCTATCTGCACCGTGGAGGAACCTTCATCTCGGTGGAGCTGGACCTCGACACAGGGGTCGCTCATCTCGAACCCTTCAGCTCGGATTACTACACTCAGCCGATCGTCCAATCCGTCATTGATCCCCAGGTGTTGATCGCAGAGCAAGGCTCGACTGCGCTAAGTGGCGTACGGGTGACAACCGCAGTTCTGGGATTTAAACGTAAAGCGATCGAGGGAGACATGATGTTGGGCATTGAGAACCTGGACTTGCCTCCCCAAACTTACGAAACCATCGCTGTTTCCATATCCCTGCCCAATTCCCACGCAGACGAAGATCCAGCGGCTTACATCGGAGGTGTTCACGGAGTCGAGCACGCACTCATGGCCCTTGCGCCACTGCTGGCGGGATGTGACCGAGGAGACCTCGGCAGTTCCTGGTATGCATTCCACCCCGAGACCCGCAGCCCAGCGGTTTTCGTTTACGACCAAACTCCCGGAGGCGTTGGGCTATGCGAGAAGCTTTTTGACACCTTCACCGGTTGGCTCTCGGGCGCCCAGCAACTCCTTCGATCCTGCGCATGCCAAACGGGCTGTCCGGCATGTCTTTACAGTGCCCGATGCGAAGTCAATAATGAAGCGCTGGATAAGCAAGCGGCGATTCGAATTTTCAAATCGATGCTTCAATCGGGCTGAATCTTCTCCGACCTACTAGTCCAATGAGACTCTAACGCTATAAACTCCACGAACTTATGGAACATCGTTCCCTCGGCGCGATGCTGCGCCACTCGTGCCAGAAATTCAGCGATCGCGTTGCGATGCTCGCACCAGCGAAAGAGGGGTTTCACGAGATCAAGTATCGCGAGCTCTACGAAAAAGTCCGGCGCTATGCTCCAGCAATTCAAGAGCTTGGACTAAAGAAAGGTGATCGGCTTGTGATCCTCAGCGAAAACTGCGTGGAATGGGCGCTTGCCGATTGGGCTTGCCAAACACTGGGCGTAATCGTTGTCCCCATCTATCCCACGCTTCCGGCCGACCAAGCCCAATACATCGCCAAAGACTGCGGAGCCAAGGCTGCATTGGTCGGCGACAAAGGCCAGGTTGAAAAGCTAAAGCCTTTAGCCGACCTGCAGGTCATTGCGCTGGTGGGTGAGGATTCCGTGGCGTCCAGGGCCGAGACGTCCGCGCCCATGGACTTGGATCCGACAATCGATGCCGTCGAGCCAGACGACATCGCGACAATCATTTACACCAGCGGCACGACCGGGTTGCCTAAGGGCGCCATGCTTGCCCATCGAGGCTTCTTGACCCTGTTCTCAGTGATCCCCGTCCAACTTCCGGTCGACGAGAATGACCGGTTCCTCTGCTTCCTTCCAATGTCGCACGTGTTTGAAAGAACCGACGGCCAGTATCTGCCGATTAGCTTTGGCGGATCGATCGCTTTTTCAAAGAGTCTGAAGACCTTGGCGACTGACATCATTAAAGCTCAGCCGACGGTAATGCTCGTGGTGCCTCGCTTCTTGGAAGCCACGATGGACAAGATCCTCGACGGTGTGCAAAAGCAACCGCCGTTGCGGCAAAAGCTCTTCCATTTGGGCTTGGATCAGGGCAAAAAGAAATTTCACGGTCAATTCGCACCGTTCTTTTGGCTTACTGATATGCTCGTTGGGAAGAAGATACGCGAGCGGCTGGGCGGCAAGCTCCGATTCTTCGCGGCTGGCGGTGCGGCCCTACCGGGCCACGTTGCCGAGTTCTACGGCGCATTCGGGCTCAAAGTGCTTCAGGGATACGGCCTGACTGAAACGTATTCGGGCGTTTGTGTAAACCATCCGGACCGGAATCGGTATGACACCGTCGGCGAGGTCTTTCCGGGAGTCGACATCAAGATTGCAGAAGACGGGGAGATCCTCTTCAAGGGCGATGCCCGAATGGTTGGCTACTGGAACCTGCCAGAGGAAACGGCCAGCGCGATCGATAGCGACGGCTGGTTCCATACCGGCGACATCGGGGAAATGGACGGCAAGTATCTCAAGATCACAGATCGAAAAAAGGATCTATTGGTTTTGGGTAATGGCAAGAACGTCGCCCCGCAGCCCATCGAGAATAAGCTGCGTTCCTCTCCTTATATCCAGGAAGCCGTGGTTTTGGGAGATGGCATGGAGTACTGCATCGCGCTCATCATCCCGAATTTCGAAGCGGTCACAGCACACCTTGGTAAGGAC
>JAFAFM010000110.1 GCA_023423495.1 Armatimonadota bacterium | reverse complement strand
GAGCCGCACCGTTCGGCTGCACCTGAAGAGCATTTGCCCCGAAAAGCCGGCCCCGGATGCTCCCGTTTTCACCGGAGGCGGAACTCGCCCAAATGCACGGTTCAAGAAGCTCTGTGACCTAGCAGGGATTGCTTCCAAGCGAAGTATTGAAACGGGTGAAGAACATCCATGGGTGCTGAAGGACCTCCACAAGACATGTGCGACCTATTACGACGAGCACGTACCGGAGTCGTCGGTCGAGATTTTGGGACATTCCGCCGGCGGCATTACGTACCGACACTACGCTCACCGTTCACCGCTGGCATTTCGAGCAATTCTTTCTCTCCCTCAGCCCTCGGCATTCAAGACCCTCGCTCAAGGGTTCGAGGCCCGGTGTCCCTGTTGCCGCCGGACCTTTGACGGCGCGGAAAGAGTACCGACAGTTGAGCATTTGACTCAGAAAGCCGACTGACGGTTCGGCCCTGGTCACGAACGCAGCCCGCCAAGTTGCACCCAGTGTTGTCAGCTTGACCTGGGTGTTTATGACCCCGGACTGCGGACGGCAATCGAGACGATGTTCACCATCGATACGCCTTCGCGCAACACTTCATCAGAAGGTCGATACCTCAAACGCATCGAAGGCGTTGAGATCGTCAAACGATCCGATACCAACTCGGCCCGCGCCAAATGTTTTGTCGATTACGCTCATGTGTGGCGTGGTCATGTCATCGAAGAACACTTCGATCAGTCCGGTATCGATATTCCGACGCAGCATGATGTCATGCCATTGATCGTCCCAGGGGGTCAGCTTTTCGTTCTTCGTAAGTGCTAGCCGCGGAGCATCTTTGACGATCATAATCTGGCCACTGTGCGGGTCAGGCTTCGCTCCCAGGTGGCAATAGTAGAAGTGCGATGCGTCTTGATAGCCGAAGAAAATGCAGCAGTCGCGGTGGTTGCCGGTGTCTTTTGTGCTGCGAACTCGGAAGCGAATCTCGCAGTTGCCTACTTCCAAGTCCTTGACCAATGCAACATGAAGCGGGCTGCGCGTGGGAGGCTTGTACTCGCTGCCGCGCTCGGTGATCTCGATGACGCCGCCAGCATCTTTTGTATCTTTCCAGGTCCACGTTTTGGGATCAAGGAATTCCCAACGCTTAAGGTCGTCAATCGACTGAACGGGATTTGCGTCGGTCCGATCAAAGTCGTCCGAAAACACAACCTTTCCCTTGGGGGCATCCGCGCTCTTGGCATCTACGGTCACGAGAAAGACAACCGATGTCACCAGTGCAGACTTCAGGCATACGCGCGCGAGAAACTTGGTACTTGTCACAGAATTTCAATCTCCGCAATCGAAACAATTTCAGCAAAAAAAGAGCGACCGATCCAACGAGCGTTGGTCACTCGCTCCCGCCATTGTGTCTGCTGAATGCCCCGACTGCAATTGTTTCAACACGCGGTGGCCACGCTCTTGTTCCGACTGTTTTACTTTTGACCGATTCAATCTTTGTAAACCGACCCTTGGACGGCACTGACAAATTGAGGCGCTGGATTCTGATCGTTTGCCATTGGTGTGAGGTTAGGATCGGTCCAGACGTGTATCATTGAAGCACATGCAACGTGCTTGCGTCGTAAGGCATTTCGGGGTCCGCTTGCAGGGCAGAAACGGAGACACCAAGAGTAGGCAGGTGGTTGTGTCATTTTTTCCGGTTGGTCGGCACCGCCGCATGTCGGTTCGGCCTTAGGCACTTATGGCTTGGCCATTTGCCATCAGTTATAAGAACATTTTCACGGCGATACCGTCACCCCTGAAGTAATACTCCCTCGTGGCAGAACTTCCGTCAGCTACATGCCCTCTGCATTAGGAAATAGCTGAACGGAAGAGATCTGCCCTCGACCTTCGTACCCTTTATACCGCTGGGACTTGTAGGAGTAGAACAAAAACTTTCGGTGTTGTTCGTCGACGAAGACGAACGGGTCGCCAAGTGACACGGGATCTGCGTGGTAGATCGGGTCGAAGTTTGTCACCTGGGTTTGAGTCAATTGCCGGATACTTGCAGGGTGTAGCACAGTCTCAAACAAGACCTGGCCGGAGGCATCTCGGACAAGGTCCCAGTCACTGAAATCTTTGGGACTGATATCGAGCACCACGCGATAGATTCCGTCGTAGCGGTCTCCTGGATCATCGCGGATGCAGAAGAAAATCTCCAACTGATCGTTTGGAAGAAGGCACACGCTTACCTGATCGATCCGCTCCTCCTCGGAATCGAAGCGTATGCCGGGATTCGGGTTGTGCGGATGCTCAGCGAATTGGGTGGAGGCGAGAAAGGTTGCCGCGGGCGAGACATACCTTCTTTGAATGTTGGCGGCGTCTTCACGCCATAGTTTCTTGGGCTTATCTTCCACGTCCCATGCCATGGCGGCCGAGTTCGTGGTATTGGCCGACCAGGGGGACTGTGTGTCCGAAGCCTTGGCAAGAATGCCCCGTTGCGAAACAGAGTACCAAGATCCGCGATGCTGAAAGGCACGCTGGTAGGCTGGGCCTATCCATGCGTCTCGACCTGCGCCATCGCCATTCACCATTCGTGGACCATGTCCCGGTTGCCCGCCGTCTGCCCCTGGATCATGGAAGTTCAGGCCATCTTTGCTTGTCGCGACTAAGCTATAACCGCCCCACGAGACCGGGGTAGGGTCATCCGGCAAACGTTTATTGCCGTAGTAAAGCAGCACGATCTGCTTTGCTTGAGAGTCGACTTGGACATCGGCACCGGCGACCCTTCTGCGGGAACGTGGCGGATCGGCAACCAGCAGATCGAAGACACCACGCCTGTGATGCCCATTGACAACGCCTCCCAGGTTGAACTCATACCAAGGTCCCATAGGCGTTTGGGCCCATTTCATGTGAAGGTATTCGCGGTGGTCGCTGCCAAAGTAGAGATAATATTCCGCCTCGGGAGACGCCCGGTCTTCAGGAGCAATCCAGGACGGCACCTTGATAATGGAAGGGAAGCTTGTGTCGGGGCCTTTTCGAGCGATCACCGCTCCGTCTCGAACCAATTCCACCCTGTACGTGCCGCTCCAACAGCGTTCGGCCGCAGCAAGGAGGGTGATAAATGCCAGAAAAAGAGATAAGAGGTGAATCATGGGTTCAGGACCTGTGGACATTCCATCGGCACCGCGTCTCGGCTCGGTCTACTGCCGCGGAATAAGCTCAACCGCGGTAATTTGCCCCTCGCCTTCAGCGCCACTAAAACGTCGTGAAACATAGGAGAAGAAAAGATATTTCCGACCGTCCTGGTCCACGAAGATCGTCGAATCACCCAGCGAGACAGGGTCTGCTGAATAGATGGGATTGGCGCCGGGATTGATCGCCTGCACGGCATCCGTAACCTCCTTCGGCGAAAGTACCACCCCAAAGAGAACCTGCCCGTCTCTATCCCGAGCGACATCCCAGTCCTCGAAGTTAGGGGCGCTGATATCGTACAACAGCCGGTAAAGGGCGTTGTATCGATCGTCAGGATCTTGGCGGACATAGAAGACGATCTCCAGGCGATCATTTGGAAGCACACAGCAACTGACGTGGTTGATACGTTCCTTTTTGGAAAGGATCTTCGTTCCTGGTTGAGGGTTGTTCGGATGATTCGCGAACTCATCCGAAGCGAGGAAGCTAGCTGCCGATGAAAAGTAGCCTGGTTGAACTTGTGATGCATCATCGTGCCAGAGCCGATTCGGCGAGCTTTCCACCGTCCACGCCTGCCCGAATGGATCTTTGTGGTTGTGTCTAAAAGGATGCTGTGGATCCGGAGCCTTCGCCAGGACCGCCCGTTTGGAGAGGGAATACCAATTGCCGCGATGCTGAAAGGCGCGTTGGTAGGCGGGACCGATCCAGACGTCTCGCGTAATATCTTCGACAGTTACCGTGCGTGGCCCATGCCCTTCCTGCCCTCCGGCGGTTAGCGGGTCATGAAAGTTCAAGCCATTGCTGCTGGTGCTGACAAAGCTGTGATGAACCTGGGGAACCTTGGTGCCGTCGCGGGTCACGGTTGCGGGCTGGTTCTTTCCATGGAAGAACATCACCAACCGCCGGTTGGCATGATCCACATGGACATCGGGGGAAGTGATATGTCCATAGCTTTCGCGGGGGGGGTCGGCCGTGACATCGAAGACGCCCCGGCGGGAAACTCCATGGAAGCGGCCCCCCAGGTTGTATTCGGTCCAAGGGCCGTCAATCGATTCTGCCCATTTCATCCGAATGTAGTCGCCATGATGGGTGCCGTAATAAAGATAGTAGTTCGCTGCGGGGGCGGCCCGTTCCGAGGCAGGAACCCAATCCGGAACGCGGATGACACAGGGGCATCCGGTTTTCGGCCCATCGCGGGCGATGACCGCCCCTCGGGCCACCAGTTGCAAGTCATACGTCCGCTGCAGGGCCTCGCCTGGTGACGGCAGCAGCGTCACACACAGCAGCACGGCCGCCATGGATACTTGTACCGTGAGCAACGGTGATCGTGCCTCGGGGCTTTCATGTGGGATTATCATCGCGTTGTTCCGCAGGCCTGTGGTTACGGTGACTTCAGCTCAAAGTCGACGGGATCATTCGTCCCGCTCTCGACCGTGGCCGTGAGTTCTGACTTGCTTCCCCGGTATCGTTTCGGAATGCGCACCGCGGCCGGTTCGTCCGAATCCTCCTCTTCCACGGCCAAGATACTCACCTTGTGGTTTCCCACCTTCGCCCCGTAGATGACTTTGGCGCCCCGCATGTACTCCAGTTCGTATTGACCGTTTTCATCGGTCACGGCGTTGGACATGCGGCCCCCTTCGCTAGGAAAGAAGAGCACTTCGACGTCGGACAGGGGTTTCCCATCC
>JAFAFM010000271.1 GCA_023423495.1 Armatimonadota bacterium | reverse complement strand
AAGTTCAAACGACCGGTAGTCCCCGGGGATCAGTTGCGATCCGAAATCAACTTGGAGTGGATGCGTGGCCAAATCGGCCGGATCAAAGGCGTGGGCACCGTTGATGGCGAGATCGCCTGCCAAATGGAAATGACCTTCAAACTTTTGAAAAAGGCGGAATAGTTGCCCAAAGTTCATCCCCTATCCCATGTTCACGCAGATGCCCAAGTGGCAGAAGACGTGACTGTGGGGCCCTTTTGCAACATTGAAAAGGGGGTGGTTATCGGGAGCGGCTGCACGCTTGACTCGCATGTAACGGTCAAGCAGGGCACGACGATCGGCGAACGAAACTACTTTGGCCAAGGGGCAATCATCGGGGGCGACCCGCAGGATCGAAAGTACAGAGGGGAGCCAACCTTTCTTTACATCGGCAGCGACAACTATATTCGCGAGTACGTGACAATTCACCGCGCTACAGGTGAAGGCAATTCGACCGTTGTTGGGGACCGCTGCTACCTAATGGCATTCGTTCACCTGGGCCACAACGTGGTGGTGGAAGACGACGTCACGATGGCAAATGGTGTGGGCGTTTCCGGGCACTGCACGATCGAGACCCTTGCCACGCTGGGCGGGATGGTGGGCCTGCACCAATGGGTTCGAGTTGGTAAGGTGGCGATGGTGGGCGGCATGTCGGGCACAAGCCGGGATATCCCTCCGTTCATGATCGTCGAAGGCCGAGATGCGGAGGTCCGCGATATCAATGCCGTCGGATTGCGTCGGTACGGGATTTCGGCAGATGGTCGCATGGCCCTCCACAAGGCCTGTAAGCTGCTTTACAAATCCCAGCTTGGATTGACCAACGCAATAGAGACCGTGCGGCGGGAGATTCCAATTACCGACGAGGTCCAATATCTAATCGAATTTGAGCTGCGGCGGTTCAAGGGTAAGAACGGCCGCGGCGACCAGCCGTAGATTTGTTCGAGTCCAGGACAACGACAATGCGCATTTTCCTCTCCGCCGGCGAAGCCTCCGGCGACGCCTACGGAGCGGCGCTCGTGCGTGAGATTCGGAATCAAAAACAAGGATCGCCTCCCTCGTTCGAAGGCATCGGTGGGCCAAAGCTGAATGCTGAAGGCGTTAAGCTATATGCCGACTCATCACATTGGGGCGCTATCAGCATCGTTCAGGCGGCGAAAGTGTTCTGGAAGGTTTTCACCACTCTCCACAAGCTTAAGCACAACCTGAGGCAGGGCAAGCCCGGACTGTTAATCGCGATCGACTTCGGCTACGCGAACATCCGCCTGTGCCGCTACGCCAAGAAGTTCGGTTGGAAGGTGTTGTACTTTGTCCCGCCGGGCTCTTGGCGACGCGATCGCCAGGGCAAAGACCTTCCGGAGATTGCCGATGAGATTGTGACGCCGTTTTCCTGGTCGGCGGAAATCTTAACCAAGATGGGCGCGCGTGCGCATTGGTTTGGACACCCAATCAAGGAATTGATCAGGGCGCACCAAGCAGCGGAACCGAACCTGCGGGCCAAAGTTGCCGTGTTGCCGGGCAGCCGGAAGCATGAGTTGGAAATGAACCTGCCGGTGATCGCTGAAGCGGTCAACAAGAGCAGAGGAACATCGCCAGTGATGTCCGATCGGCACCAGCCATCAGCCAGCCCGAAGGATGGTCTTGAAATACCCTTGGAGTTTGCGCTCGCCCCGACCGTGGATCTGGAGCATTTCAAGGCGGAGTGGAACCGGCTGGCCCCAGGAAGGCAAGATTTATTTAGGGTTGGCGATACCTACAGAGTGCTGCAAGAGGCTAAAGCCGGCATCATTTGTTCCGGTACAGCCACTCTTGAGGCCGCACTTTGTAAGTGTCCCATGGTGGTGGTCTACAAACTTTCTCCTGCCATGGTGCGGGAGGCGAAACTAATCCGGATGAAGCGGCCCAAATTCATAGCACTGCCGAACATCCTTATGGACCGAGAGGTTGTGCCGGAAATCGCGGGCGAAGACGTTCGACCGGAGCAAGTAAGGGCGCAGTTGGTTTCGTTGCTGTTCGGAGAAGAAGTTCGCGCCAAGCAGCTGAGAGATTTCGAGGAACTGGACCGTGTGCTCGGTCCGGATGACGCGATTACAAAAACAGCTGAACTGGCCCTCCGAATGCTCTCCGGCTAAGCAGCGCGGGCGCTCGTCATAATAAATCCCATGTCTGCGCCCGCCGCTCCTGCACCCCCACAAGTTCGCTGGGATCTTTCCGCGCTGTTCTCGGCCATCGATGACCCCAAAATTGCCGAAACATGGCAATGGGTCGGAGAAGCCTCCGACCAGTTCGCAGAGACTTACCGCGGCAAAATCGAAACATCCGATCTGACCGCAGATACCTTGCTGGCAGCCCTGCAAGAGTACGAAAAGATCGCCACGGAATATGCGAAACCGATTGGCTTTGCGCATCTGCTCTTTGCGGCCGACACGGGAGATCCCAAGCTGGGCGCTTTCATGCAGAAGCAGATGGAGCGGGGCACCGAGATCAACGTGAAGTTGATGTTCTTCGATCTGGAACTTATGGCTGCACCCGAAGAGACGATCGCTCGCATCATGCAGGATCCGAAGCTGGAGAACTATCGGCATTACGTGCAGGTGGTGCGCACCTTCAGTGACCACCGCTTGACCGAGCCTGAGGAGATCATCCTTGAAGAGACCGCTAATACAGGCAACCGTGCTTGGGAGAGACTCTTCGAAGAAGTCACTTCGAACCACGTGTTCAAACTGAAGCGGCCGGGCAAGGACGAAGTCGAGGAAGCTTCACAGGAAGAAGTTTTGAACTTGCTTCGAGATCCTGACCGGAGCGTCCGCCAAGCGGCGGCGGACGCGCTCACCGGCGGATTGAAGGAGATGGAGCGGGTGTTGGTTTTCACCTACAATAACCTTATCCAAGACAAGGCGGTTGGCGATCGGCTCCGAAAATATGAATATCCAGAGCAGAGTCGGCACCTTGCCAATGAGCTGGAAAAGAGAACGGTTGAGCTGGTCGTCAAGACATGCCGCGAAAACTACGGACTCGTTGAGCGTTTTTACAACGTGAAGCGGGAGATTCTCGGCTTGCCGGAGCTCACGCACATCGACCGCTATGCGCCGCTATTTGAAGCGGAAGAGCCAGTGGAATGGTCAGAAGCCAAGCGGATTGTGCTTGAAGCCTTTGGCCAGTTCAGTTCGGAGATGGAAGCCCGCGCCCAGGAGTTCTTTGACAAGAATTGGATCGACGCCGAGCCTCGAAAAGGCAAACGTGGTGGCGCCTTCTGTTCCTACAACACGCCCGATACCCACCCCGTGATGCTTCAGAGCTATATGAACAAGGCCGACGACGTGATGACGCTTGCCCACGAGCTCGGCCATGGTGTTCATGCATCACTTAGTCGTGCGCAAAGCTACTTCAACTTCCATGGAACGCTTCCTCTTGCCGAACTCGCTTCTACTTTCGGGGAGATGCTGGTTTTCGAGAAATTAGTAGCTGGCGCTAGTACTCGGGACAAACTCGCCCTGTACGCCGGCAAGATCGAAGGGGTATTCGCGACCGTTTTTCGTCAGGCGGCGATGTATTCGTTCGAGAGTCGTTGCCACCACACCCGCCGGACCGAAGGGGAGTTAACACCCGAGCAGTTCGGTGACTTGTGGCATGAGGAGATCCAGGCGATGTTCGGCAGTTCCGTGAAGCTCGGCGACCAGCATCGGATGTGGTGGAGTTATGTGAGCCACTTCATCGCTGTCCCGTTTTACGTCTACGCCTATTCATTCGGTGAGCTGTTGGTGCTGTCGCTATACCAGCGGGCGAAGGCGGAAGGGCCGGCTTTTGCTGAAAAGTACATTGAGCTCCTGCGTCTGGGTGGCTCTCGTACTCCCCAAGAATTGATGGATACCGTAAACGTTGATCTCAACTCCCCCGAGTTCTGGCAGGGTGGGATGGCCGCCTTGGAAGGCTTGGTTGCGGAGTTCGAGCAGCTATGGAAGGAATTCCGCAGCTAGCGATGTAAACTCGGCGCCATGACCTTCGAGGGCCAAGTTATCATCGTCACCGGCGCGAGCCGCGGTATCGGCAAAGAGATCGCGCGGGCTTTTGCGGACCAGGGCGGGAAGGTTGCCTGTGTTGCCACTACCGAAGCAGGGGGTCAGAAGACGGCGGAGGAAATCGGCAACGGCGCCAAAGGCTTCGGCTGCGACGTGAGCGACTCGGCGGCGGTCGACACTCTCATCGACTCGGTTACCGCGGATCTTGGAACACCGAGTGTGCTAGTAAATAACGCGGGCATCACGAAGGACACGCTCATTCTGCGAATGAAAGATGAAGATTGGGATCGCGTAATCCAAGTCAACCTAAAGGGAGCATTCAATATGATTCGGGCGGTTGCCAAGCCGATGATGAAAGCCCGGTACGGACGGATCGTGAATGTCAGCAGTGTGGTGGGACTGCACGGTGCAGCCGGCCAAGCAAATTATGCCGCTTCCAAGGCCGGTTTAATCGGTCTTACGTTGGCAACCGCGAAAGAGCTGGGTTCGCGGGGGATTACCTGTAATGCCATCGCACCAGGATTCATCGAAACGGACATGACGACCGACCTTCCAGCGGAATTTCGGGAGTATGTGGAGAAGACGGCTCCGGCAGGACGGTTGGGCAAACCCGGGGATATCGCCCCGGCAATCCTTTTCTTAGCATCCGGTTCAGCTTCTTACATCACCGGCCAGACGCTAACGGTTGACGGCGGCCTGTTCCTTTAGGAAGTCTCGTGAAGGTCCAAGATGCTCTTACGTAAGGCACGAAGTCCTAGCAAATCCGCCTAGGCGCAGCCATCCCGGAGAATCGGGGCGATCGTACGCCTTGAGCGCCGAAAATCGGGGTATTGTTCCATCCATGTCAGCGGACACACTGGAGCGCGTAAAGAAAGTTACCGTCGAGGAACTTGGAGTGAAGGAAGAAGAGGTTGTGGAATCCGCCTCTTTCACCGAAGATCTGGGAGCGGACTCCCTCGACGTAGTCGAGCTTGTCATGGCATTCGAAGACGAGTTTGGCATCGATATTCCGGATGAGGAAGTCGGAGAGATCAAGACCGTCGGCGACGCCGTCAACTACATCTCCAAGAAGCAGGGATGAGCGACAGGCCCGTTCCCTCTGGACGGGTCGTCATCACTGGCGTTGGGGCAGTCACGCCCCTCGGCACCGGCGTCGAAAAGTTTTGGACCCGACTGCTGGCCGGTGAAAGCGCAGTAGAGCGCATTTCGCTTCTCGATCCGAGCGAGTACACCACCCAAATTGCCGCCGAGGTGAAAGACTTCGTCGCGGAAGATTGGTTGGATAAGAAGGAAGCTCGGAGAATTGACCGGTTCATTGCCTTTGCCTGCGCTTCGGCGCAAATGGCGATGGACGATTCCGGCATCAAAGTGGACGATGATCTCCGCGACGAGTTCGGAGTCCTCATCGGCTCGGGCATTGGCGGGCTGACCTTTTTGGGCGAGCAGCACCGACGCCAAATCGACGGCGGGCCAAGCAAGGTCTCTCCATTTCTCGTTCCGTACATGATTCCGGACATGGCCAGTGGATACGTGTCCATTCTGCATGGCCTTAGGGGACCCAACACTTGTGTGGTCACGGCCTGTTCCACCGGCGCAAATGCGATCGGCGATGCCTACCACATCATCAAGCGTGGGGACGCTATTGCCATGTTGGCGGGAGGCACCGAAGCTCCGATCAACGAACTCGGCCTCGGCGGATTCTGCGCCGCGCGCGCCATGTCGACCAGGAACGACGAGCCAAAGCGGGCGTCGCGTCCGTTTGACAAGGAACGGGACGGCTTCGTTATAGGGGAAGGCTCGGCCGTATTCGTTCTGGAAGACTATGACTTCGCGAAGAAACGAGGCGCAAAGATTTACGGCGAGGTCGTCGGTTACGGCATGACCGGGGACGCGTACCACATCACCCAGCCCGACCCAGACGCGGATGGCGCTTATCGGGCGTTGAAGATGGCCTTACGAACGGCAGGCGCAACCCCAGACCAGATTCGTTACATTAACGCCCACGGCACGTCGACCTACTACAACGACAAGGGAGAGACTCACGCGATCAAACGCGCATTCGGGGAGCAGGCGTACTACACGCCGGTCAGCTCCACGAAGTCGATGATCGGTCACACGTTGGGCGCGGCAGGCGCCATCGAAGCTCTCATTTGCATCTTAGCGATGCGAGATAGCAAGCTTCCGCCGACCATCAATTACGAAGTTCCAGACCCCGAATGCGACTTGGACTACGTCCCGAACACGGCCAGGGAAGCGGATATCCCATTGTCGATGTCGAACTCGTACGGCTTTGGCGGGCATAATGTCTCTCTCGTGCTGAAGCGCGGCGAGTGATTGTTTCCGTCCTTAAGTTGTGGACTCTCTTGACTCCCTGATCCAAGCCTTCCTCGATAATCTGTCGGTGAAGCGCTCGCCGGCAACGGTTCGGAGTTATGGGAGCGACCTTGCCCAACTGAGCAAACACTTGGAAGGGGAGTTTAAGTTAGAGCCAAATGCTTTGAGGGGCTACCTCAGAACATATGCGCCAAATCCGGTCAGTCGAGCAAGGAAGCTGTCCACCCTGCGGACGTTCACCAAGTACCTCAAACGGATCGGCAAGCTGAAAGCAGACCCCACGGAATCTTTGGAAGCGCCCATCCGACGACGAAACCTACCGAAGGCCCTCAATGAATCTCAAATGGAAGCACTGTTGGATCAGGTCGAAGAGGGCAAAAATGCCGCTCGGGACCGGGCCGTGTTGGAACTGCTTTATGGCGCGGGCCTGCGGGTCTCGGAAGTCTCCGGGCTCAACCTTTCCC
>JAFAFM010000056.1 GCA_023423495.1 Armatimonadota bacterium | reverse complement strand
CATCTGCACATCCGGGTTTATCGCACCTTCCGAGACGGCAAGGTCGTAGCATCCCACGGCTTCGTTCGCGATCTGAGCCGCGACCCCTATCTGGCTTCGCCGAGCATCATGCAGTTCCTTTCCTCGCCTGATTTGACCGTCACGTAAGCGGCCGCTGATACCTAATTGACCGTGGGCGAGGTCTGCCAAAATGGAGTTCATGAGCTCCCAAATTCGCGCGAACGTTTTGCGCATGGAACCGTACTCGCCCGGCAAGCCCATCGCCGAAGTACAGCGGGAGTTGGGGCTGGATCATGTTATAAAGCTCGCCAGCAACGAGAATCCTCTCGGCCCCTCACCAAAAGCGGTCGAGGCCCTAAAGGCGGCCGCTGAGCAAGCTCACATCTATCCCGACGGAGCCCATCACGACTTCCGGCAAGCCGTCGCAAGCAAGTTCAACGTGGAGTTCGAGCAGGTCATCGTTGGAAATGGGAGCGACGAGCTAATCCACCTTCTGGGGTTGCTTTATCTGAGTGGTCCAGACGATGAGGTTATCGTCGGGGATCCTTCCTTTGTCCGGTACGACGCGGCGGCCCACCTCTCTGAGAGCCAGCTTACGAAGGTTCCCCTGGATTCAGATTATCGACATGACTTGGATGCAATGCTGGCCGCTTGTACTCCGAAGACCAAGCTGCTGTTCATCGCGAATCCAAACAATCCCACGGGTACATACATCACGAAATCCGAGTTGGATGCGCTTTTATCGGCTGTGCCAACCAGCGTGACCGTTGTGCTGGACGAGGCCTACTATGAATTTGCCGCTGATCAACCCGACTTTCCGAATTCCGCAGACTATGTCCGGGCGGGTGCCAACGTGGTCGGACTGCGCACTCTTTCCAAGGCATATGGACTTGCTGGCATTCGCCTGGGATATGGATTCGCTCCACGGGTCGTGGCCGACGCGATCAATCGAGCCCGCGAGCCGTTCAACGTGAATGCGCTAGCTCAAGTCGCTGGAATTGCCGCTCTCAACGATGCGGAGCATGTTGAGAACACCCTGGAAAACAACCGCCGGGGACTGAAGCGTATGGCCGATGCCTTCACCGCCTTGGGAGCGAGACCTTGCGCGAGTTACGCAAACTTCCTCTTTGCCGACCTGGGACGCCCGGCCCGACCCGTGTTCCAAGCCCTCCTCGAGCGCGGCATCATCGTCCGCCCGGGAAATGTTTTTGGAACTCCAACCTGCCTTCGAGTTAGCGTGGGCACGGAGTCGGAAGTGGATGCATTTATCGAGGCGATCACAGAAGTGATAAAGGAGCCGGCCTCAGCATGATTATCGTAATGCGCGTGGGCGCTGACCGCACCCAGGTAGATGCTGTCGCCGAGCGTCTCCACGAAATGGGCTATAAAACCAATCCCATCTTCGGAGAGGAAAAGTCAATTGTATGCGCGATCGGCGTGCCGGAATACGACAAGTTGGAAGCCGCGGATCAGCTTCGCAGCCTGGATGGGGTGGACGATGTTGTTTTCATTTCCAAGCCATACAAGTTCGTCGCCAAGGAACTGAGACCCAAGACCGTGGTGGATGTCGGCGGGGTCGAGATTGGTGGGAACGAGGTCGTGGTGATGGCTGGACCCTGCACGGTTGAGTCTGAAAAGCAGTTGATGACGACGGCGGAAGCAGTCGCGCGCGCCGGAGCCAAAATCCTGCGCGGAGGAGCGTACAAACCTTCCACATCTCCCTACACCTTCCAAGGCATGGGTAAGCCCGGGCTGGAACTGCTCAAGGAAGCCGGCCGACGGTTCAACCTGAAGGTCGTTACCGAAGTCATGCACGTCCGCAAGGTCGATGAAGTTTGCGAGTATGCCGACATCTTGCAGGTTGGGACTCGCAATGCTCAAAACTACGATTTGCTTAGAGAGGTGGGGCTCTCCCGAAAGCCGGTTCTGCTGAAGCGCGGAATGACTGCCCGTTTGGAGGAGTGGTTGCTCGCGGCGGAATATATCGCCAGCGCCGGAAACGAGAACATCATCCTGTGCGAGCGAGGAATACGGTCCTTCGAGACCCACACGCGCAATACGCTGGACCTTTCATCCGTGCCGGCCCTTTCCGCGCTGACTCACCTGCCGGTGATCGTCGATCCCTCGCAAGGCACCGGTCGCCGAGAACTGGTTCCCCCGATGAGCAAGGCGGCAATTGCCTGTGGCGCCGACGGTTTACTAATCGAAGTTCACCCGAATCCGGATAAAGCTGTTAAAGATGGCGTGCAATCGGTGACCATTGGGACATTCGAAAGCCTGATGCCCCAATTGTCGGCCGTAGCAAGAGCCGTAGGTAGAACACTGCCGACGCCTGTTCAATCGACTGTCTAGATCGTCGCAACCTGCTGAGCATGCGGTCCGTCTCGGCTTATAGTGGATGGACCAATTGGCTGGGCTTTTTCGTGGATTTGGGGCAAAGTCTTCGCCTTCAGTCCGAAAGTCTCCAAGGTCAATCAGCAGTTAGTTGCTCGGTCTTGTGCACGATCCCAAATCTTCTCACTGGGCTTCGCTGGGCGACAGGTGATTGTCGACCCTCGACGCAAGATGATCAGAATTCGCAAGCGTTTCCTCTGGTTCGCAAGGACCACGCGCTTCGTTTCGTTCAACGCCATTAAAGCCGTCACCTACAGTTACGGAGATTTGGACCCTAGCCAACACTGGGCTTGGACGTACCAAACGAACGACCTCTTTTCGGTCGGGCTATGGCTGCACAGCAATGAACAGGTTCCGCTATTCAGGTTTTATGGCGCGGGGGACTTCCAAAACGACGGCCCCTTTCCCGACTGGTTTTATTGGGACGACATCATCAACGCGAAGCTAAGCTCCGGAAATCAAGAAGGGGATTCTCGCGCCTACGCAGAAATTCTCGCCGCCATGATCGGCGTCGATATCGACAATCCCCTGCCTTAGTCGCTAGAAACGGATTCGGTACTGCACGTAACCCCAAACTTGGTTCTGACCCCGCCCTGGGAACGACTCGATGAAGTCGCCCGGCCGAAAGAGCCCGATGCCGCCCTCGATCTGGCTGCGAGAGTCGATCGTGTAGTTTCCAAACAGATCGAATTCTTGGCCCACATTTCGACCGCTATTGCCGGTGGGGTCCACGAAGCTGCCGTTTCTGCCGCCGCCATCTCCGTACCACGCGTCGGAATCATCCCAAAGTCCGAACCTGTGGTACTCCAACGAAATGGAGAGGCGAGTGGTCGGGCGGAAATTCGCCCCCAATGAAATGCCGGTCATGTTTCGCCATCCCTGCATATCCATAACCCCATAGCGAGAGTGATTTGAAGCGTAAATCTGATCGAACGTGCGCGTCGTGTCATCGTCGCCACCGCCGCTGGCGGCGGCCAGTTCACCGTAAAGCCGCCACTTGGGATTCATTTGGTAATTGATCTTTGAACCTACCGCCCAGGCTTCCAACTTCTGATCGCCCCGGCGGCCAAACTGCAACGCTCCTTCCACATCTCCCGACCACTTCCCTTGTTTGAATTTGACGTTGTGGTTCAGCGTGTAGACATCGTCGTGCGAGGCGCCACGCTCATCGTGCTTATACAGCAGCATGGAGTCTCCCAACGATCCCTGGTAGAAGGCTCCCGCGACCATCGCATCTTTGGACGGTGTGCTATTCACGGCGAGCCTCCCAGCGAAGACGTCCAGGCGGTTAAAAGTCCATCGCGCGGCATCGAAGCTGCGGCCGGTGTTACCCCAATCGGATTCCCCCATGAGGCGTTGGGAGCCTATAAACAGTTGCTGGCGTCCCAGCCGAAGCTTGCCCATATCCTTACCGCCGCTGAAATCAACGTAGCCGACAAACAGATCACTGCGTTCAGACGAGGCGTTTTCCGCCGCGGTCCAAAACAGGTTGTGAGCGTACTGGTACTGCACCCGGCCGCTGAAATCTTTTCGATATGTGAAGTCGAATCCGAGCCGCCAGCGCGAGAACAGGTCCGATCGATTGTCGGGATTGGACTCGTTAAAGTCGCGGTCGAGTCGACGCTCGAAGCGCTCGCGCAGGTCGATGGCTGGTTTGAAGGTCCAGTCGGAAAGAGGAGGAAGGGTGAAGATCAGCGGCATTGACTTAAAGTTGGCGCTCGGGCCAGGAGTGATTATTCCCAGGTTGCGTTAACGATGTGTTAATTAACAAACTGACGCCGTCCAGATTTTCAAGGACAAGTGACCAGGGCGAGAGATTCGTGATTCCTTGTGCCGTAAGATAGGCCAGAGGTGAAACGTCTGTGATAGGAACTCTGTTTGCAATGGCCGCTACGAGTGGCATTTTTGGGCCCATGCAGGGCAGCGACCAGGCTTATCTGGCAATTCAAGCGGAAACGAAAGTCGGGCGCATGGCGGGAATGGAATTGCCGGACTTCGGACAGCTTCCCCCGGGAATCAAGTTGCCTCCCGAAGCACTTATGTTCTCCGGCAAACCAACGCGAGTCCTAAATGTACGATTGTGGAGCCCCTCCATCGCACCCAAAGATGCCAAGGCAACACTCGCTCCTCCTCCCGGCTTAAAACAGGGCGACAAACTAGATCTAGATCTGTATCGACCTGAAGGCGCGGACACTGGCAAGGTTCAGGGGGTTGACCCAGACTCTAATCCGAATTTCACGATCAAGATCTATTGGGGTTCCTCTCAGACGGTCAAGGAGGGCCAGCCAAAGGTTATCACC
>JAFAFM010000034.1 GCA_023423495.1 Armatimonadota bacterium | reverse complement strand
CATGATAGCCGACGCTTGGACGTAGCATGTCCGATCACTTGGTCGCCAACGCAACATCTCGCGCAAGCCGTTTGATCTCCTCTGCCAGCCTCGGATCGACCGTTTGTGGCCTCCAGCCGGGCAGTTGGTTTGGTGTTGGTGCGATGAAAGCAGCGAGTGTGCAAGCGGCGGTGAAAGCTCCGAGTGGAGAGGAGTGATTTCCATCTGGAGCCCAGAGGTCTAACCTTGGCTTTTGCGAAAGAAGTCGATCCCAAACCCGGCAAATCGGAACGATACGGGCTCCAGACGGCCCCGAGATCTCTCGATACTCCTTCAAAATGTAGTCTGTCTCGTTCCATCCGCGCCGCGGCCATTCGGCAAACAACAGCACCTTCATGCCCGCCTGTTTGCCCCACTTTGCCACTTCGACCGCTCCCGAATGGTCGTACTCATTCTTGTGCGAGTTGCTCAGCTTGGCGCCCTGGAGCACCAGCACCTGCCAACGTCGGCTGTTGATCTCGGCTTTAGTTTCCTTGCTGTTCGCAAGCTGCTCGACAAACCCGGTCATGATCATCTTTGTCGACACTCTTGTCCGCGTGCCGTTGGACTGGATAAGTTCCTGCACCATCTTCGGGACATCGTGAGATGCCGTGTGGCTATTGCCGAGAAAGAGGATATTTAGTTGGGGTGCGGCCAAAAATGAGGCAGCCAGGTACACAAGCATTGGTTAGGATACGGCCGGCAGTACGCCGACTAGTTCCCAAGTTATTTTGCGAAGCTGATAACGCTCAGTGAATACTTGGTGCCCGACCCCTCGGCATCGAAGTGCGCGCGGACAAAGTTGCCTCGCTTGGTTCGTCCGAAGACTTCCTTGTGACCCGCTTCACCACTGGCCTGAGCGCCGAGCGCCTTTTCGTAAAATGCGATGACTTTCGTCGGGGCGTCCTTTGAGCGACGAACGAGTTCGAAGCGAATCTCGTCGGGTGGGAGGCTGGAACTGACCAGCTTGTTGTTCTCCACAACCTCGGCTCCTGGATACTCCTCAAGGTCTAGCACCTTCTTGACTTCAGCCGCCGAAGCAGGAGCCTTTTCCGCCGTTTGCGAAATGGCGGGTTGGGCTTGAGGATCTACGGCGGGAGTCTTTTGCGCAGTTGGCTCGACGGTAGGAGAACCACATCCCACCACAAAAACAGCTAGACCGATCCAGGAGAGTGACTTGGCCACGGAGCGAGTTTACTCCGTGGCCAAACCGCCACTAGGGAGGCGGGATCTGGTTACCTCGTCCGTTACCGAATGACTTTCGCAGCTGTTCAGTCTGCTGCTCGACTTTCTCGCGGAACCGAGCGGGAAGGTGCTCGTAGGCGCTGAAAGCCTGATTCGATGGGGAATTGTCTTCCAAGGTCCGAATGAGCGAAACCTCCGGAGTAAATTGGAAAGTAAACGTAATGGCTCGTTGGCTCCCCATTCGGAACTTGTCAAAGCTCGCCGAACCGCCAAACGTGGCCAGTTCGGGCCGTTCCGACTTAATCCTTTCAAAGGCCAACCCATCTGCGGTGAGGAACTTCGCTCCGCCACGATCCGGACTGCTCGCCTGAACGACCTCATTACTTTGCAAGCTGAAGCGAAGCAGGCCATCACGCGGAATTCCGTTTGGAAGGAGGTAAGTTCTTTCATTGGAGACCCCTTGATCCCCAATTCGGATGACATTGGTCTGACCCTCTCTGCGATTGATTGTCGGGCCTTCGAAGCTGTTAAACACCTGGTCGGTAATCAACTTCAGTTGGAATTGGTTCAAGCTGCTTAAAGGCACGGCCCCGTTGGAGTTAAGGGCTTGTCGTTGCCCGGTCGAGAGGCTCGAATAGAACCGAAGCGTGTCCCAGCCACCGCCGAACGAGAATTGGCTGAGTCCTTCCTCGGATGCAGGCGCATTAACTAGTCCGAGGTAGACATAGTCGACGTCATTGAATTGCGGCGCTTTAGACTGGTTTGAAGCAAATTTCGCCCAGTTTTCAAGGGTAAGGAAGCCCTGAGAATCCAAGGCTCTTAGCGCGGAACCAAGAGCGGCTCGATTCACCAACCGGGTTCGCGCTGCGCTTGGGGACTTCGGGGTTACCAAAAGCCAATTCCCGCTTTCGGCGAACTGCATTCCGGACCTTTCCGCCGTGATTTTCGCCATCGTTGGCCCGCTATTTCCCACCGCCGCAATTTGGTTAAAGGCGACGAAAGTGCTGTCGGGAATGTAGGCGACAACGTTCTTGCCTTTAGCTGCTGCAATTCCCGAGAGAACCTCTCCAGGAGCGAAACTCGCGGGGTCGTAGACTTCGGGCTGAAGGATGCGAGATCGAAGCTCTGGGCTGAGCTGTGGTGTCTTTGAATCTCCACCACTCGAAATCTTGAATGTCGAACTGCCCGTGCTGGCAATCGAAACCATCCGAAAATTGCCCTTGGCTCCAGCGGGTCCACCCGCGCCAACAACTTTAGCTAATTCATAAGCCAGCGGCGAGATAGCGACGGGCTTCTCCTCCGCCTTTGGTTGCTCGGATTGGACCGCTTGAGCCATTCCGGCGACCATGAATTGCCCGGAAGCGATCGTGCGGCCGTTCGGGTCAGCAACTGCAAGACTGACGGAGGTAGACGCCGAGCCGCCTAAGCCGGGCTGGTTAACGAGAATGGCGTACCCAATCCCGAGCGAGGGATCGCCGTCGCCCATGCCGTCTGATCCCAGTCCGTTGATCACGACCTGCCGGTTCTGATTAGGATTTGCAGTGGGTGCGTTGCGCTGGGAAACTTCCCGAAGGATTTGCGCTTCTTTGATGAATCTCTGAAGGATTTGGAGCGAGCCGTTAGGCATCGGACGCTGCATACGGGTTGGTTTCAGTGAAAACACTTGGCGGTCGCCACTCAAGAGCAAAGCAAGCTGAGATTCCGACATCCTCGATAGCAGAGATGCGATTGCGCGCGCCGCTGGAGTCTTTCGGCTGATGGAGTTGAAGTCTCCACTTATTCGAATTGCGCCGGAGCCGGCCTGACGGCCCATCTCATCCTTCAATTTTTCTTGCGCGGCGTTTAGCTCTTTGGCCTCGTCGTCGTTAAAATTTTTGACCTGGGCTTGCTCGGCGACGGCAGTGGCCAAATTCTGTTTAAATTGCGCGACTCGCGTCGCCATTTCGGTTCGCAGCTCGGCCGCTTCAATGTTCGGCCCACGGTGCAATACCCAACCAGATCCTTCTTTGCGCCACTCACCCTTGAGGGCTTCAGCGATCTTGGCGCGCAGTTCATCGACCGTGACGTCCTTGACGTTCACTAAAATGGGATCGCTGGCCACCTGACCACCCGGAATCAGGGAAACGCCGCTCGCTTTCGATAACTGCTCGAAAACGGTTTTCGCCGTCCCCGCCGGACCCGAATAGGAAAACTTTGTGTCTTGCGCCCAAGTTACACTGGCTATGGCGATTGACGCTAGAAAGATTAATCGCTTTGACATTGCTTTATCCGTCATATTCATGATCCAATACAATCTCCAACAATGCAAGGGTTCCAAGGGGTATTAAAGACCCGTGGAAATCGTTGCGGATGCATCCGAGAGATTGGACCTGTTCTTGGCAAGAAACCTACCCGAGCACAGTCGCTCCAAGCTTGCGAAGATGATTTCAAGCGGGGAAGTCACGGTGGATGGGAATCCCCAAAAACCTAGCTTTAAGCTGACGGTTGGCGACCGCGTTCAGTTGGAAGAGCCCAACCAAAGCGAAGTTCACGACCTCACGCCCGCAGAGATTCCGCTCGACATCGTTTATGAAGATTCGGATCTGCTGGTGGTCAACAAGCCGCGAGGCTTGGCGGCACATCCAGCGGCAACCCTCAAAGAGCCATCGCTAGTCAATGCCTTGCTTGCCCGTTCACATGCCCTCTCGACCGCCGGCGGAGAATTCCGGCCGGGCATCGTGCACCGATTGGACAAAGATACGACCGGCCTCATGATCGTCGCAAAGAACGATACGGCCCACGTTCGCTTGGCAAGGCAGATTGAGGGAAAAACCGCTGAACGCCGGTATTTCGCGGTGGTTGCGGGTGTTTTGCCGGAGCCCAAGTTTCGAATAGACGCCCCGATTGCGCGCGACAAGCGAAATCGACTCCGAATGGCAGTCGACCCTAAAGGCAAGCCAGCCACTACAATTGTTTTCGAGGTCGCTCGTATCGATGCAGGACACCTTGTCGGTGTGAAGTTGGAAACGGGGCGCACACATCAGATTCGGGTGCACTTGAGCAGTTTGGGTATGCCCGTTTTAGGCGACACTATTTACGCTCCCAAGGCCTATCAAGATGGCCCGTTGCAGCTTCACGCGGCCTATCTGGCATTTGATCATCCGACCACTTCCAAGCGAATACAGTGCTTTGCCGAACCCCCCTTGGACTTTATGGGAAAGGAACTGGCATTACAAAACGCTCTTACTTCTATGTAAGGTTGAGGCTGTCGATGGGTGAACTTGTGTCTTTCAATGGTGGGGATCGGGAATTTCAAGGCTATCTAGCGGAAGCCGCAAACCCCGGAATTGGTGTAATCGTTATCCAGGAGTGGTGGGGCCTGGTGGACCACATCAAAGAGGTGTGCGACCGCTTTGCCGCCGAGGGCATCACAGCGCTTGCACCAGATCTTTACTTTGGAGAAGCTACAACGGAACCTACCCGAGCGGGAGAGCTAATGATGGCGCTCAACATCGCCGAAACCGCTGAAGTCCTGAAGCGCGCAGTGACGTTCCTCTTGGACAGCCCCAAGGTGCAGGCACCAAAAGTAGGGATCGTTGGATTCTGCATGGGCGGGCAACTTGCGCTTTATGGTGCTAGCCATGATTCTCGAATCGGCGCGTGCGTGCACTTCTATGGGATTCATCCCAAAGTCCAGCCTTCCTACCGAGATTTGGCGGGGCCCGTGTTGGGCTTCTTTGCCGAGCATGACGAGTACAATTCGCCTGCGGTCGTTAAGGCCCTGGACGAGGAGCTAACTTTGCTTGGGAAACCACACCACTTCGAAACTTATCCCGGAACCAAGCATGCGTTTTTCAACGACGACCGGCCGGAAGTTTACGACGAGGCCGCAGCAACGGACGCCTCGCAGAAGATGTTGGCGTTTTTCCAGGAGAACCTGGCCACCCAAAGGGCGACAGTTTAGACGACTACAACTGCGTCGCCCACGCTCTGGCCAATTGGTCGTAAGTCAAAGACTTTACGTGGAAGTCGCCAAACAGGGTGTTGTAGCGATACTTCCGAATCAAGTCCATATAGGTTGGAAAGCTATCGGTCGGGCGTAACCCTCTTTCCGGAACATGCCAGTGTCCTGCGCCATCAAACAGGACATTAACGTCCGCGGGAAGCTGAAACGATGTTTGCGTGAAGAATCGAAAGGCAATCTCGGTCCGGAAGAAGTAACTCGACTGGTACGTCTGGAACATGCTGGGAGCTGTCAAGAAAGGTTCCGGATAGTGATTGTCGAGCACTTGTGTGCCTGAATCGCTTGGACACTTGAACACATCTTTGTTTTTCAGATAGGGCTGGAGCGCCTCCGACATCAGCGGCATATTCGGTATGCGGGACCGGAAATCTGGGTTGAAATCCCAGATTTGGGGTGCAAATTTGTCGCTGGCGTCCAGGGCATGGGGAAATACGTCATCGTAGTCGCCCATGTAGATCACAATCGCTTTCCCAATTTGATTCAGGTTGCTGATGCATGCGGTCTTTTTGGCGGAAGCCTTTGCGCGGGCAAACACCGGAAATAGAATCGCGGCGAGAATCGCGATGATGGCAATGACCACCAACAATTCGATAAGGGTGAACGCGCGTCGCATACATCCATGGTACGCGAATTAACATCGAATTCTCACCCGAGTTGGCTATTCAATTAGGCAATCCAAAGTAGGTCATTATTGAGATTGTGAAGTGGACCACCGCTGTGTGGATACTCGGTTTGGCTACGGCAGCTGTCTTTGTGAAGAGCCTGTTCTACATGCCGAGACCCGGCGGTGCCCTCGTGGTTGTGGGGATCTTCGTATTTCATGTCGGAATCTTTGCTTGGCTCTTCCGGCTTGAAGGTTCACGTAAGAGTCCTGACGACCGGCCTCGCCCGTAGCCATCAGCAGGCCCACGACCCTGGCAATATGGGCCTTTCATCTGCCATAATTTCGAATTGCGCCGAACTATCGGCAGACGAGGATCCCCATTGGCAAAAGCTGCAGTTCTGAAGCCTGAAGAAACATTCGCTCGGTCATACGTCGACCGCCTTATCTTAGAAAAATTGACCGAAATGGAGGCCGCGGTAAAGCTCTCTGAGCTTGCCGACAAGCTTTCCAAGGACGGAATTGGTCTGGCGGCGGTGCGCTCGCTCCTCGCCAGCAATCCAGAACGATTTGCGTACCACGAGCGCCGCTGGATTCCAGCCTCTCGTCTCATGGGCATTGGCCGCCCGCTCAACGAGCAGATGGCCTTGGTGTTGCACGGCTTTGGTGCCCCGATGCCGATGTCGTTGATGGTCTCCGAACTGGCTCGACTTCGCCGAACAGAAGAGGAAATTGTAGAAGCCCAGGCTCGCCGAATCGTCGATGCCGACGAGCGCTTTGTTCTCGACCCCAAAGAGAATCTGTCCCTTACAAACTGGGGATTCATGGCCAAGGATGAGAAGATCATCCGTGGTCTCGCGCTGAATAAGGTCGATCAGAAGGAATTTGAAGAGGCTCAGAAGAAGCTTGCCAAGATCGACTGGTTGGCTGACAATTCCGTTCTGGATGCGCTCAAGATTGCCGCGCCGATCAATGTGAAGGTCCTTGGCGCCGTAGCGTGGGCCGCTTTGAATCCTGAAGATCCCAAGTCGGTGCACGAATATGACGCCCGCGACATCTTCGCTCAGGCCGTCTCTGCGGACGGATACGTGCTCGCGGCTGACGGAGTGATCTACCCGCAGGAAGAGACCAAGAAGTGGGTCAGCGCCGCCATCAAGCTAGCCGATAAGCTTGCGCCTACTGTGGAATTGGATGACGCCGCTCCGATCGAGGTTAAGGCGGAAGACATCGACCGGCTGGTCAAGAAGATCCTTGGTTCCGAACCATCGACCGCCGGGACCAAGCTGCTGGAAGAGTTCTACGAAATCACGCCGAGTAACAAGACGTTCCCCGACGACATGGCAAACCTCATGGCTTCGCTGCAGGGCGATAGCCGAGTTCAGTGGGTCGGCGGAGATCGCTTCCGCAAGGCAGGCGATGTTCCCGACTTCATCTACGAGGTTCCAGAGCCATTCAAGTTCGTCGAGACCGACATCAAGGATGAAGACGGAGAACTCGTAGATGTAGAGCTGGTCGATGACGGTTTGAGCTCATCGCTTCGCAAGCTTCTATCCCACCCGTTGGCGACCGACGTGCTGGATGAGGACATCCTGCCGGCTCCCAAGACCATGCCCGAGAGCGTTCGGCTGGTGCTGAAGTCGATCCATCGTGAGCTGGGAACGTTCCCGCTCTGCCAACTGCCCACGTCGTGGCTGGATGCGGATCCCAAGATTCAGGAATTGATCTTTGTGGATTCAAGCGGAAAGGAGTTGCAGGTTTGGGTCAACCAAGATGCGCGCCTCATGTTCGGCCTCATCGAGTGGTGGTTCGACCAGCAAATCGAGAGTGGCGCGGTGTTCACTTTAACCAAGACCCCGCGGCCCAACGTGCTCGAATTTGCATGGATGGATCAGCCCGACCCCGTTGTGTACATCAGTTCGCAGCGGATGGAAGAGCTCCGGCAAATCGGGGCAAGGGCCGAGAGCATGTCGACCTTAGATATCTTGGTCGAAGTGATGGCGCACTGGCCCAAGGGAGCTGACTACCTCACCA
>JAFAFM010000003.1 GCA_023423495.1 Armatimonadota bacterium | reverse complement strand
GGATGCTCATGGCCAATGCTTCAACCCTCGCGTTAGTCGGCACGGTTCTCGGCGCGACCCTGAACAAACGCTTTTTGCTCATCCCAGGAGTCGTCACGGGGTTCTTACTCCAGCATGCGTTGCAAGGATGGTGTCCGCCTATGCCACTTTTCCGGCGGGCGGGTGTGCGGACAGCAAATGAGATTGAAGCAGAACGAGCTGCCTTGAAGGCGATGCGCGGTGACTTTCAACCTCCGGCTGAGGGTAGGATGTCCGGCGCAGACGCTCTAGCCGCGGCGTCGCGCTGATATCAACCAACGTAGATTTCTTGATCGCCCCAGCACGTTTGGAGGAAGTCGATCTGTCCGGTATGGAGCGTGGCGTGCCATCCCGGCAAATTCATGAGAGTGGTTATCGGCATCTGCCATCCCTGGCCTGAATCGAGGGTTCCAGCGATTTCATCGGGCATTAAGTCATCAAGCGCTTGGAGCACCTCTCCTGTCCCTTGACGGAATAGGGGCTCGATTCGAGCACGGTCGGTGATAGCATTTTCTTCTGCGGCGCGTTCTGCCAGCCATTCATCGATGTTCGAAGGCATGGGCAGCTTCCGGTCTCGAATCATTGCCGCGAATCGGCCAGCATAAAGGGCTGTGTGGGCTGCGATGCGAAGAGCGGACTTGGCTGTCGGTGTCGGGGTCCAAGTGAGCCGATCGTCCGGAACTTTAGAGAAATTCCGGAGGAACATCTCCATGCCGTCCACAGCGCTCTTCTTGCAAACCTCGACAATGCTGTCCATCAGCTAATACTACTCTTCGGGACTAAGCTCAATAATTGGGTCAAGTTGGTCGGAATATACTAACGCCGTGCCCGAACAGTTTTCATCCTTGGATTTCTCCACCATGGAGTCCGGGCAAGCCTACGACTTCCTCACCGCGACGGTCCATCCGCGCCCGATTGCTCTCGTGAGCTCCATGGCCACAAATGGCGATCTCAACCTCTCTCCTTTCAGCTTCTTAATGGTGGCCGGGTCTAACCCGCCATCACTGGCGTTTAGTCCGTCGCTTTCACCATTCGGAGAGAAGGACACGCTCACTAACATCAGGCAGACGGGAGAATTTGTCGTCAATCTTGTGCATCGGGAAATGGCAGAGCAGATGAACGCGACTTCCAAGCGATTTCCGCCCCACATTTCAGAGTTGAGCGAGGCAGGGTTTACAGCGTTGCCCAGTGAGAAAGTGCGTCCGCCAAGGGTGCAAGAGTCGATGGTGCAATTGGAGTGCAAGTTGTTTCAGGTGGTCGAGCATGGCGACGGGCAAGGGGCAGCGCGGTACGTCATCGGCGAAATCTTGGTGGCCCACGCGGCATCGGAGCTAATGCCGGACGGAAAGTTTAACCCCACTCTTTGGCGTCCGATTGCGCGGATGGGCGGCCCGAACTACTTAGATACCGACGCGCTGGAGTATTTCCAGATGGTCCGACCCACCTAGGCAATTTCTGGTAGAAGAAGCACCTCCGAAAAGCGTAAAATCAACGTCTCTACTTTCACTTCATCAATGCGTCTCAAACGCGTCAAAATTTTCGGGTTCAAGACTTTCGCGGATCGCACCGAGTTCAACGTGGACGGCGGGCTGATTGCGGTTGTCGGCCCGAACGGCTGCGGTAAATCCAATCTTGTCGACGCGATCCTGTGGGGGTTGGGCGAAGGCAACGCACGTTCGTTACGCGCCGCCCATAGCCAGGACGTGATCTTTAGCGGTAGTGCACGCCGCAAGGGAGTCGGCTTTGCTGAAGTCAGCCTGCTGTTTGACAATGAGGATGGCGCTTTGCCGATCGACAGCAGCGAAGTCTCCATCACTCGAAAGCTTTCCCGTAGCGGCGAAAGTGAGTATTCGATCAATAAGCAGACCTGCCGACAGCGCGACATCTTCGAATTGCTCGCAGATTCGGGACTCGGACGCGCAGGGTACGCGATTGTCGGGCAGAAAGATATCGACAACGCACTCGCGGCATCTCCAGAGGAGCGTCGGGCGTGGGTAGATGAAGCGGCTGGAGTTCAGCGCTATCGCGCAAGGAAGGTGGAGAGCCAGCGGCGCCTTGCCGCGGCCCAGCAACATCTCTCACGCATTGCCGACATCCTGGCCGAACTGGAATCTCAACGTGAACCCCTACGGGAGGAAGCGGAAGTCGCCCAGCGTTATAAGGTCGCGCTAAACAGCTTACGGGAGGTTGAATCTGGGCTCTTGATCAACGAAGTCGCCAGAGCAGTCCGTGAAATTGCTGAACTCGAAGCGAAGATTGGAGACGCCGGGTGTATGGCCCAGCAGGAGGCTCAGCGGGCGGAAGCTCTGGAGCAAGAATCCAAGAAGATTAGCCTGCAGGTGAGCGAACTTGAGCGGGAGATGGACTCCGTCAGAGGTCTGCAGCAGGGAAGTCTGACGGCGATGGAGCGGGCCAGCGCTGATCTCCGATTGGCCGAGCAACGACTTTCAAGCTTGGATGATCTTGAAGCCAGCTTGGGAGAGGATGAGGGCAAGACCAGGGCCCGAATGGAGGACTTGGAGCGCGAGATCCAAGAGATGGCAAAGGAGGAGCAGGATGAACTTGCGAATCTTGATCGGATTCGCGTGGAGTTCACCGGCGCCGGTGAGGAGTCCAAGGCGCTACAAAAATCTTTGCAGCAGCTGGAATTCAGGCTTATAAAAGCTCGGGAGCAGCATGCGCTTCAACTCAAGCAAGCGGCTCAGATCGAGCAGATCAAGGAGAGATCGAAACTTGCCCGGCGAGAACTGAAGGGAATTGAGGAAGGTTTGCCAGACCTCAGCCTGGCCACGGCAGAGGCGCGCAAGGCATTTGATATCCTCTCCGACGAGACCAAAGCCTCTGAAGACCAAATTAAGGAGATCGAGGCGGAGCTACTTCAACTCCGCCAGCAGGAAGAACAGCGGGCGCAGGCATCCCGACGGTTGCTTGCTGAGCGCGCCACGCTTGAAGGAAGGCGACGCGGCATCGAAGCGACCATCGAAGCCCACGAGGGCTTAAACCAGGGAGCCCGCGCAGTTTTGGAAGCTGCGGATCGCAAACTACTCACCGCCAACTACATGCCGGTGGGTGAAGCAATAACCGCCGATCGCGATATTGCCCTTGCCATCGAGACCGCACTTGGAGGGTCGGCGAATGACTTGATCGTGGATCACGATTCGGACGCCAAGTCTGCGATTAACTTTTTAAAGGAGCATCGGCTCGGCCGAGCAACCTTCCAGCCAATCAATCTCATGCGGCAGGTCGAACCCAGCTTTGAACTCCGTAAGGTTCTGGGCGAAAAGGGCGTGTTGGGTCGGGCCAGCGAACTGGTGCGATACGACCACGAGTATCGCCCCGTCATCGAATCTCTGCTCGGAAGAGTTCTGATTGTCGAGGAGCTAGATGATTCGCTGAGGCTGGCCAAAACCTCAGGCTGGAGCCGAATGGTCACGCTTGACGGGGAAGTGGTGCACAGTTCCGGCGCCGTGTCGGGTGGGCACTCTCAAAAGCAGGGATACGGCTTGGTCCAGCGCAAATC
>JAFAFM010000306.1 GCA_023423495.1 Armatimonadota bacterium | reverse complement strand
TGGTGTCGAGGCAACCGGACAGGTCGCTTCCGTACAGACCGACTTTGATCTGGACATGACTCAAGGCAACTTGACAGACCTCAAGGTTGTCGTGGAAGCCAACGTCAACCCGACCGGGGCAACAGGTCAGGTCTTCGCATGGGACTGGAGCACAGGAACCTTTAAGGCCGTTGGTAACTTCTCTATGAACACCAGCGACAAGGTCTCCACCGTCTCTGTTCAACGATCGGTGATGGCCAAGTACGTAGATGGAACCGGCAACGTTCGAATCATGGTAAGAGCATTCTCACCAGTTCGAGGCGGCCGGCCGAGCAGAATTCCACCGCAGTTCATTTTCAACGTGGACCGCGTGGCGCTCTCGCCCGGATTCCAGACCCCGTAAGTTCAACAAAAAGCCCCGGCTCCACGTTTTGGAGCCGGGGCTTTTTGCTTTCTGACTAACCGCTCTGGTCAACGGAAGACGCCGGACCGACCGGCCGATAGGCTTTTCGCAAAGCGCCGCTGGCAAAGAGATCCTTTAGTGCCAAAACGGTTTGAGTCTTCATCCCGATGAGCGACCGCAACATCCGGTGATCGGACTCGGCAAGCATCGATACTTCGGCCTGGTTCATCGAGGGGCGCTCACTTTGTAATTGATCAAGGATCCTGTCCCGTTCTTCGAGCATCGTGCCCACATCAGACCAATCATCGAGCACAATCGCGGCCTCGATCGCAAGTCCAAGCGTTCGGTATCGTTCGTACAAAGTGGGTTTAGGCGGCAATTGGAATCTCCACGCCCTCATATCGAGACTGCTTTTCGACTTCGACCCAACTCTCGCGGAGGCCGCACAGGATGCCGATGCATCGCTCGATCGGTTCCGCTTTGTCCGCCACATTTGCCTCCACCAGTTCGTTGAGGACATAGGTGTAAAGCGCCAGAAGGTTCTTGGCTACGTCGCCGCCCTTCTCCATTTCGAGGCAGGACATGAGCTCCATGATAATCTTTTGAGCTTTCTGAAGATTTCGATTCTGAATCTCCAAGTCCTTGTTCTCGATGCCGTACTTCCCGGCTTCCATGAATCGGATTGCGCCATCGTAAAGCATGATGACGAGTTGGAGCGGTGATGCCCCGTTGACTGCACTCTTTTGGTATTCCTGAACGAATCTGCCGTTAGCCAAAAAATCCCTCGTTTGCCGTGATTTCCATGAGGATTGTCGGCACGCGAAACGGAGTAGCTCACGTCTATCGTGATTTATTCTGCCAAAGAGTCAGCGCGGCTGTTGCGAGGAACAAGCTCCCTAAGATGACTAGCAGTGGCACAAACCATTGCACCCAATCTGGGTATTCAGGCTCTGGAATCCGTCGGGCGGCAGCTTCCAAGAAGACTTGCCTGAACCGGAGATGAAGAAAGATCCCGCCTGCTAACACTCCTCCCACAAAGCCGGCCGCTCCAGCTATCTCGAAGCGTCGGCAAGCAACAAAGCCCAAAATATACGCGGGAGCCACGGAAATGGCGACGGTCAGGAGAAGCGTCGCCACGGTCTCGACGTGCATCCAAACAAGGAAGGGCCAGATGATCAAGAAGTAGGTCATGAATGAGGCCGCCACGAACCCAGAGCACCCCAAGATCATATGGGTGTCCATATCTCGTTCCCGCTGGGCCGCGACATGCAGCTTCTCGTCCGTCTTTAGCGGCTCCATCTGTGCCTAGTATGCTTCTAATCCAGCACAAGTGGGTCTGGGACTTTTCCGGAACCGGGGGGCCATCGGGTATCATCCGACGTTGGTCGAACGACCGATAAAAATCAAGCCACAGATTAGGCACGCCGACCCTGCCGAGGCGACGCTGAACCTATCTGACAACGGCGGGAGAATGAATGGCAAAGAAATGTCTTATTGAAAAACAGGCCAAGTTGACCGCAACTTGGGACCGTCTTCGAAAGGAGCTTCAAGAAATCGAAGCTCTTCCTAAGGAAAAGCGCGAAGCGGCGCTGGCTGAGTTCAACGCTCGTCGGGTTAAGAACCGACACTTCAAGACTCGGCTTTACAATCGCTGCTCCATCACTGGGCGAGCGCGTGGCAATATCCGATTCTTCGGGGTTTGCCGCCAAGTTTTCCGTGAAAAGGCTCACCTTGGCCAGGTGCCAGGCGTGAAGAAGTCGAGCTGGTAGGAGTTCAGGAGGTTAATTATGCATAGCGATCCCATCGCGGACCTCTTGACGCGTATCCGAAATGGCGCCCAAGCACGCCTGACGACCGTCGATGTTCCGCACAGCAAAATCAAAGTTGAAATCGTAAAGATTCTCGAGGCCGAGGGCTATATCACCGGCCACGAAGTGACCACCGAGTCGAAGTTCCCGACCATCAAGGTGCACATGCGCTACGATGCGAAGCGAAAGCCGCTCATCAATCACCTTTCGAGAGTCAGCAAGCCAGGCTTGCGAGTTTACAAACCATGCGGCGAATTGAAACCGATTCGCAACGGTTTGGCGACCCGCATCCTCACGACCTCTCAGGGCGTAATGACCGACCGTGAAGCGCGCAGGCGCCAGATCGGCGGCGAAGTCCTCTGCGAGGTGTATTAATCATGTCGAGAATTGGACTTAGACCGATCCCCGTTCCCAGCGGCGTCACCATTTCGGTGGACGAAGCCACCAATGTGGTCACCGTAAAGGGGCCGAAGGGCGAATTGACTGAAAAAATTAGTCGCCTGCTCGAAGTAAAGCAAAACGACGGCCAACTGGAGCTCTCGCGCCCTAACAATCAGCGAGAAGCCCGAAGTCAGCATGGCCTTGCCCGAACCTTGATCAACAACATGGTCGAAGGCGTCACCAAGGGCCATATGAAGACTCTGGAGATCGTGGGTGTCGGTTATCGCGCCTCGCTCGAGGGCAAGAACCTCTTGCTGAATATGGGTTATTCCCACCCCGTCCGAGTCGCATCGGAAAACGGCGTCACTTTTGAGATCATCTCGGATGAGAAGGCGAGAACTCAGAAGATCAACGTCTCGGGCATCGACAAACAGGCGGTCGGTCAGATCGCCGCCGACATTCGCAAGGTGCGAAAGCCAGAACCCTATAAGGGTAAGGGAATTCGATACCAGGGCGAAGTCGTCAAGCTCAAGGCCGGTAAACGCGCGGCCGCTAAGAAGTAAGGAGTTTTAAGCAATGGCAACCAAAACGACTGCTCAGCTGCGACAAGCGCGTCACGTGCGCCTTCGCAAGCGATTTGAAGGGACGGCAACTCGGCCAAGATTGGCGGTGTTCCGAAGCCTGCAACACATTTACGCCCAGGTGATTGACGATTCGACCGGAACCACCATCGCGTCCGCCAGCAGCCAGGAGAAATCCTTGAAAGCGACGGGCAATGCCGAGGGGGCAAAGAAGGTGGGGTTGGCGCTGGCCGAACGAGCGAAAGAGAAGGGCATCAATGCGGTGGTCTTCGATCGCGGTGGCTTCCGTTATCACGGACGCGTCGCGAGCCTTGCGGAAGGCGCTCGTGAGGGAGGATTGGAGTTTTAAGCGATGAGAATGATGAACCGCTTAAGCGGCAAGCGAGAAAGCCGCAACACGGAAGGACCCCAGTTGGATGTCCGAGTAGTACGGACAAACAAGGTTTTCAAAACTCACAAGGGTGGTAAGACAGCTAGTTGGTCCATTCTCGTCGTGGTTGGAGACAATAAGGGTCAGGTTGGCGTGGGTCTGGGCAAAGCCCGAGGCATTCCGGATGCTATCCGGAAGGCTGAAGAGGCGGCCCGCAAGTCCATGTTCACCGTCCCTATGATTGGCTCGACCATCCCGCACGAGATCAGGGCCGTATCGGGCACTGCTCGAGTTATGCTTCGCCCCGCCGCAGCCGGTACCGGTGTAAAAGCTGGCGGCGCGGTCCGAGCCTGCTTGGAAGCAGCCGGAATCCATGATGTCTTGGCTAAATCTTTGGGATCGCGAAATGCGATCAACATGGCCTATGCGACCATCCAAGCTTTCAAGGATCTGAGCATCCCTGAGCAAGCCGCCGAAAAGCGCGGACTTGAAGTGAAGGAACTCGTTCCCTGGCTGGAGAAGGCACGTAAGGAGGAAGCTGACAATGCTTCGTATTAAGCTTGTCAAGAGCCCTATCGGCAACGTTCCGCGCAACCGTGCGACCGTCGCCGCCCTGGGCCTTCGAAAGATCAACCAAGTGGTGGAGCACAACGACTCTCCGATGATTCGCGGCATGATTCACAAGGTGAAGCACATGTTGGTGGTCGAGGAAGTTGATGGCACCCCCAAGAGCAACTTGGCAAATAAGCGACGAGGCACGTCCTCCGTTGCGGAGAAGCCAGCCAAGCCAGCACGAGCAGCGAAGCCAAAGGCTGAAAAGCCTGCCGAAGCGAAAGCCGAGGCTAAGGCAACCAAGAAAGAGAGCGCTGAAGGCGAAGAAGCGAAGCCAAAGCGAACTACCAAGAAGGCTACGGCCAAAGAGGAAAAATAAGTGGGATTGCACGAAATTCAACCCCCCAAGGGAAGCACGTTTAAGAAGCGCCGCATCGGCCGAGGCATTGGCAGCGGCATGGGCAAAACGGCAACCCGTGGCACCAAGGGCCAGAAGGCACGACGGCAGATCCACCCCAACTTTGAGGGTGGCCAGTCGCCGATCTACAAGCGCCTGCCGGTCAAGAAGGGATTCCGGAACATCAATCACAAGGAGTTTGCGATCGTCAACCTGGATGACCTTGAGAAGCTCTTTAACGCCGGAGATGAGGTAACCCCCGAAAAGCTGGCCGAAACTGGAATTGTCAATCTCGGCAAGGACGGCGTCAAGGTGCTTGCATTTGGAACTCTGACCAAGAAGCTAACGGTCAGAGCACACAAGTTTAGCAAGGCGGCCACGGAAGCCATTACCGGCAAGGGCGGAGAGGCGATCACGCTGTGATTCCAGGCGGAGGCGGCGACCGAGCTTTAAAGATGTCGCTTGTCGACACACTTCGTCTTGCCTGGGCGGACGATGACCTTCGGTCGCGAATCCTCTTCGTTCTCTTTATGTTTGCGGTCTTTGCTTTGGGTGTTCACGTGCCCGTGCCCATCCCAGGCATCGACTCAACCACGTTGATCGACCGGCTCAAAGGCGTTCCAGCTATCGAATATCTGAATATGTTCGGAGGTGGAGCTTTGCGGAAGGTATCCATCTTCTCGCTTGGGTTGAACCCTTACATCACGTCGTCGATCATCATGCAGGTGCTCACCAATGCATTCCCGGCATGGAAAAAGGAGTTGCAGGAGGGTGGTGAATACGCTCGAAAGCAGCAGAATCGAAGGACGCGCTTCTTAACGCTGTTCCTCTGCATTTTCCAAGGCTGGGGATTGCTTCGAATTATCGCGCCTGCTTTGCCTCCGGATGCAACGTGGGTAACCCAGCTGGTGATTATCACCTTCTGGACGGCAGGCGCTATGTTCATGCTTTGGATGGGTGAGCAGATCAGCGAGAAAGGTATTGGCAACGGTACTTCGCTCATGATTTTTGCGGGCATCATCCTTTCGCTGCCGACGAC
>JAFAFM010000212.1 GCA_023423495.1 Armatimonadota bacterium | reverse complement strand
GTGACCTTCGACATCGACGCCAACGGTATTTTGAATGTCACGGCCCAGGAAAAGGGCACGGGTCAGAAGCAGTCGATCACGATTTCCGGTTCGGGCAACCTGAACAAGGACGAGATCGAGCGCATGGTTCGCGAGGCCGAGATGAATGCCGAGTCTGATCGCCAAGCTCAGGAACTCATAGAGCTGAAGAACAAGTCTGAGCAGTTGATTTACTCAACCGAGAAGACACTTCGCGAAGCGGGCGAGAAAGTCGATGAGGGCCTGCGGCAATCAGCCACTGAAAAGATTGAGAGCCTACGCAAGTCGCTGCAAGGAGACAACACGGAAGAGATCCAAGCTGCGTTCTCCGCTCTTGAGACTGATTCCCATGCCGTCGCTGAAGTCTTGTACAAGGCGGCAAGCGAACAGGCCGACGTGAGCGAAGCGCCTTCGGAAGAGCCTCAGGCATCCGCCGATAACGAGGAAGTTATCGACGCTGAGTTCAAGGAAGAGAAGTAAAGAAATAGAAACGGCGGGCTCGAGAAATCCGGCCCGCTTTTTTTAGTGCCCGGCGGCTCCGCTGGTCGCCTCACGTGGGTCGACTCCAGTAAGGCGGTCGCCAGTTGTGTCAACGAGAATTGCGTGGCAAGATCCCATTCGGGCGCCATTTTGGGCAAACGTGTGGCCCTTGGCTTCCATTGCCGCTCGAAGGTCTGACGGCAGTCCGTATGGCTCCCAGGATATTCGGTCCGGCATCCACTGGTGATGGAAGCGAGGGGCGGCGACGGCTTGCTGAATATTCATCCTGAAGTCGACAACGTTCAAAATCGTCTGGAAAACCGTGTTGATAATTGTCGGGCCTCCTGGAGAACCGAGAACGGCATAAAGCTTTCCATCTCGGACCAGAATCGTTGGAGTCATGGAAGACAGCGGACGCTTGCCTGGCTGCACATTGTTCTTTTCGCTCTGGATGAGGCCGAAGACGTTCGGTTTGCCTGGCTGGGTAGCGAAGTCGTCCATCTCGTTGTTCATGAGCACACCCGGGCCCGGAATCACGACGCCGCTTCCGTAACCTGAGTTCAGCGTGTACGTATTGCTTACCGCGTTGCCATCGATGTCGACCACCGAGTAATGGGTCGTATTTCTGCCTTCATTCCCAAGCGACAGTCCCTTGATTTGGCTAGAGGGAGTGGCCTTGTCCGTAATCGACGCTCGAAGCTTTGCGACATAGTCCTCAGCAAGAAGTCGGGCAGTTGGAACGGAGTGGAAGTCCGGATCAGCGAGATGCTCGGCCCGGTCGGCGAATGCCCGCTTCATGGATTCGACCATGAGGTGGAGCGCTTTACTGGACTGAAAGCCCAACGTTCGCATGTCGTCCTTCTCCAGCATCTGCAGCATCTGGAGCAGGGCAATCCCGCCTGAACTTGGAGGGGGCATCGTAAGAATCTGAGTTCCGCGATAAGTGCCTCGGAGCGGCTCCCTCATTTTTACTTTGTAGTCAGCCAAGTCTGATGCAGTGATATAGCCCCCATTTGCTTTCATAGCGACGTCGAAAAGACGGGCGGTCTCTCCCTTATAGAAACCATCCGCCCCGCTGTCGCGCAGACGCTTCAGGGTTGAGGCCAGGTCAGGTTGTTTGATGGTCTCGCCAGCTTTGTAGAAATTGCCGTTGCGGCAGAACTGCGACCAAGAGGCCGGGAACCGACGAAAATCTTGGTTGTTTGCTAGCTGTCGAGCGAGCGAGTCACTAACCTTAAAGCCATCCTGCGCCAGGCCGATCGCGGGCTGCACCAAATCCTTCCAAGGTCTAGTTCCGAACTTTCGGTGGGCTTCCCACATTCCCATGGGCGTGCCCGGAACCCCCGAAGCTAGGTAGCCGGTGAGCGAGTCGCCCGGATTCTTGTACATGTCTGGGGATGACCGCTTCGGTGCGACCTCTCGGTAGTCGATGGCTACCGTCCGGCCGTCGGCCATCCGAACGAGCATAAAACCGCCGCCTCCAAGGTTGCCCGCTGCCGGGTAAGTCACGGCCATGGCAAGCCCAACGGCGACGGCCGCATCGACGGCATTTCCGCCGTCCCTCAGAATCTTCGCGCCGACTTCGCTGGCGATGCTGCTGTCGGAAACCACAGCGCCATGAGTGAAGCGCAGAGGGTGGATCTGGAGGACAAGGGCAGTCGCGAGCAAAACGGACATGCGTCCGTTTTACTCAAAAGCGCCGATCTTTACCAGGCGTAGATCTGGAAACGTTCGCGCTTTTCGACGGGTTTGGGGGGTGGTGGCGGCGCTTGAGCGGACTTCTCGGTGGCCTGAGGGTCACTGACAACTGGCGCTGGCTTTGCGGGCGGCATCGGAGGCATCACCATGGTGACGCGCTCGAGAACCACGACCCCGTGCTCGATCGCTTCGACCGTAGTCAGTTCGTCGACTTTCTCACCAACTCTAAGAATCTTCGGCCAGTCTTTCCCTTCGTTGAAAAGGGCGATGTCGTCACCATTTCCGCAAACTGTGCCCATGAGGTGATATTCCGCTTTGGGAAGTTCTGGCTTTGGAGCTTCTTGTTGAAGAGGAGCGGAGTTAGGTGAGCCCGCAAGTTCGGTTCCAGAGACCTGTTCGCCGGTCGCGGGTGCGGGCTGATTCGGGGTGAAGGGTTCCGGCAAAGCCGTTTTCTCGGCCTCCTTCTGTTGCTCGGCCCCGGCGACGACCTTCTTCAAGTTTGCGCCCTGCTGCCGGGTCATGTAGGGGGTACGAGCGGCAGAATCGATCTTAGCGTTCGTCTTCTGCGTCTCGGCAGGCTTTGCCGTCTGCATTGTGAGTGCGGGGAAAGCGCTGGCAACCAAGGCAAGCGCCGCAATCAAAAGTGTCCCTTGAATCTTCATGGTCAGTTCCTAGAGTGTTCTTTCCATGTTCCAGAAGGAATTGGTATGGGTTTTGGCAACAATATTAACGCTGAAGGAGAAGCCCCAAATTTTGCCGGGCAAGGGCATGGTTGGGATCAAATTGAAGGAGCTTTTGGTAGTTTCGGACGGCAATCTCCTTTTTCCCTAATTGATGCGCCACCAGGGCAAGGTTTTGCCACAAGGCTTCCTGAAGCATGGACGGATGATTGAAGCCGCTTCGCTGATAGCGTCCGGTAATCGACATCTGCTCAAGGTCAAGCAAAGCATCTAGGGCCGATCTAAGATCTTTTCGGCGGATGAAGGTCTTTGCGGCAGCATAAGTGACGGCCGGATCGTTGCTGCACCAGCCCCTCGCCATCCTCAGAATGTCTGTCGTGCGCTGGCTCTGCAGAAGAGAATCCGGTAGACGGTCGAGCGTCAACGTCAGCGGGCCGGTGATCATCGAACTTGGGGATTCATCTTCATTTTTCAGAGCGAGTAGCTGATCGATGAGCCGGTCGGTTTCTTCGGCGGCGCGTGGGTCGTCGAGCAGGTGGAGGATGCGTACCCTCTCGGACTCGTAATACTTGTTGCCGGGACGAAGGGCGAGTTCTTTCTCGACAAGCTTCAGGTTTCGCCGATGCTTTTCGGGCATCGCCTCTTTCGTGTAACCGTCATGACCAAGGCGGATATTTGAATCCAAAAATGTTCGACCACGCGCCACTTTATCCAGCGTCTCGTGGGTGAACTGCTCGTGGACCAAGCCGATCATCCGCATATCTGGATCGGTCCGCCACAGTCTCAGAGCTTGGGTTTCAGCAAAGCGACCATCGGCGACATAGTCTTCGCGGATCACTGATGCCGCAAACACATCTGGACGCTGGCAGAGGGCCGTTAACGCGGGTTT
>JAFAFM010000153.1 GCA_023423495.1 Armatimonadota bacterium | reverse complement strand
TCATGGTGCTGGGTTCCAAAACTGTGTCCAGCCCAATCTCCACGTCGATTCCCAGGTAGGTTGAACCTGGATCCATTATCGTAACTCCAGATTCGGCGTGCCGCCGCAATATCCTTTCCCGCATTTTGCGATCGGCCTCGGCAAGCTGCCAGCGGTCATTGACCCCAAGCAAGATTTCCGAATCGTCGAAGATCATGGCGTCGACGGCTCCCTGTTGGGCAATCATCGCGACAACGTCGGTGAGGTAGTACTCACCCTGCGCGTTGTCGTTCTTAAGTTGCGGAAGGCACTCCAGCAGGGTCTGTCCATCCAAGCAATAGATGGAGGAATTCACCTCTTGGATGTTTTTCTCGTCACTAGAGGCATCCTTTTCCTCGACGATCCGCTCGACGCTTATGCCTTTCCGGACAATGCGCCCGTAGCCGGTCGGGTTCGGGATGATTGAGCTTGCGATCAGGCACTTGGTTCGACCATCGGTGCCTTCGATCAGATCCCGGAACATGTCCGACGTGACCAAGGGCGTATCACCGGCGGCAATGAGCACTTTCCCGGTGAATCCCTCCAGTAGGGCTGCGGTCATCATCACCGCATGGCCCGTGCCAAGCTGTTCTCGCTGCCAGGCATATTCGTAGCCTTCGCCAAGGGCAGCCCGCAGATCGTCTCCCCCGTGTCCGATGACGACGATGATTCGCTGAACACCGGCTCCCTTCAAGGCGCGGGCCACGTGTTCCACCATCGGTACTCCACAGACTTCGTGAAGACCCTTCGGAGCATCCGACTTCATCCGGGTTCCCTTTCCCGCGGCAAGGATGATTCCGGCTACTGTTTGGTTGGACATAAGGTGTAGATGCCGCGGGGCCCGTCTTTAGTGGAGGTTAAGATTTTGGCCGTTTATGGGGTCAAATCACAACCCGACCGGGGGAAAATGGCGACATGGCGCTTCATATCGTCGATCATCCGCTCGCCCAGCACCTCCTAACCGATCTTCGGAATCGCAATACAGAGCCAGATATTTTTCGCCGGCTGAGTTGGAACTTGACGACCATGCTGGTGATCGAGGCGACACGCCACATCGCCACCCGGAGCATCAATGTTGAAACGCCGATCAAGGAAACGCATGGCGTGCAGCTTTCGGAACCCTTGGCAATCGTTCCCGTCCTCCGGGCTGGCCTAGGAATGCTTGAACCTGTAGTCCAACTGTTCCCGGATGTCTCTGTGGGCTATATCGGCCTCGAACGAAACGAAAACACAGCGATCGCCCGCAGCTATTACAGCAAGCTTCCCAACCTGACGGACCGGTTCACACTTTGCATGGATCCCATGCTCGCCACCGGAGGTTCGGCTGCTCAGGCGGTCTCCCTCATTAAAGCGCACGGCGCCCGAAGAGTAGCGATGGTTTGCGTTGTCGCCGCGCCGGAGGGAGTCCGGCGGCTGGAGGAAGCCCATCCCGACATCGAAATTTACACGGCGTCGCTCGATGAGGGTCTCAACGACCGGTACTACATCGTTCCCGGACTAGGCGATTTCGGTGATCGCCTATACGGAACGTTTTAAAGATCGAATTCCGCAACCACAAACGTGTGATCGCTGGGCCGCTCAGCCGCGCGGGCATCACGATCCACAACGCACGATGTGCACCGGTCTGCGATGCGCTGGGTTCCGAAAATACAATCGATCCGCCATCCCAAGTTTCGCTTGAAGCCATTAGGAATCACGAAATCCCAAAACGTAAAGTGGCCCGGTCCCTGAGTGAATTTCCTGAACAGGTCTGTGAGCCCAAAAGCCAAGATTTCGTCGAGCCTGGAAAACTCCTCCGGGTGGTGACCCACCCCGCCGTAGACTCTCTTCGAGTCGAACACATCTTCCGGATAACGGGCGATGTTGATGTCTCCAAGCCAAATCACAGGATCTTCCGGCCGATGTCGCTCTCGAAGCAGCCTAGCGAATCGTTCCAACCAGGCTAACTTGTAAGCAAACTTGTCGCTGCCGACCGAATTGCCGTTCGGCACGTAGGTGTTGACAATAGTAATTCCATCGATGTCCCCGGAAATGATTCGAGCATCGGACGGCATCAGGTCATCCTCAAAGCCCAGCCGAACGTTGCTGATCGGGCTGCGGCTGAGCAGGCACACCCCGTTCCAGGATTTCTGACCGTGGAGCGCGGCATGATATCCCAAGTCTTCAAAATCCGCCACCGGAAACTTCTCGTCTTCGACCTTCGTTTCCTGAATCGCCAACACATCCGGTTCATTAACCGCCAACCAGTCCAAAACGAGCGGCAGGCGGGCACGAATGGAAGCGGCGTTGTAGGTGGCGATGGTCATCTCGCTCATTCTATCTGCCGGGCTCACCTCCAAGTCAGTAGACTTTGCGACCTTCGACGTAAAGCGAAGCTGGCTTCACGTTTCGCAGGTCCACTCCAGCGGCAAAAGGATCCAAGTTCAGAATTGCGAAGTCGGCTCGGTAACCTGGCTTCAAGCTTCCAATCTCCTTCTCCATAAACATTGCGTATGCCGCGCCACGAGTGTAAGCGTCCAGGGCTTGGTGGATGGAAATGTTTTGATGAGGCATCCACACCTTACCGGTCAAGATCTTTCCGGTCACAGCGGCACGGATTCCTTCCCAGGGGTTGATAGTTACGACCGGCCAATCTGAACCAAACGCCAGCCGAGCCTTGTGTTCAATGAGACTCTTGAAGGCATAGCTGGATTCGCTCCGCCGAAAGCCAATCACTTCTTCACAATATCGGCCGTCATCAGCCTTGTGATAGGGTTGGTAGCTTGCAATCACTCCTAATTCTGCAAACCGAGGATAGTCCTCCGAAAGCAAGTGCTGGACATGCTCGACTCTGTTTCGCCGCTCCTTTATGCCGGGGATGGCGGCAAACAGATTGAGAACGTCATGGTTCGCCTGGTCGCCGATCGCATGGACGATCACTTGATAGCCCCGCTGCGCGGCTTCGGCAAATCGCTTGGCATAGGTTCCATCTACCGCTCCGGGCATAGGAATTCCCCGCCAGTCTTTCGGCTGATGAGGCAACGGCGTCGTGAACGGCTGATGCATAAAGGCCGTCCGGCTCCCGAGTGAGCCGTCCATATAGGCTTTGACCCCGCGAGGCTGGAACCAGCCCTTGATTGGCTGAGCAGTCTGTAGCGCCTGAAAAGCCAGCGGCCAATTGTCCGACCGGGAGTACCAAGCAATTCTAAAAGTAGGACGTCCAGAATTGGCGTAGTCTAAAAACTGCTTAACTCTAAAGGGACTTGCGATATCCGAGGCGGCTGTCACACCAAAAGAGTTAGCCTGCTTAACTGCAGCCCTGAACCCGCGAGCGACGTCCGCTTCGCTAGGTGGAGGGGGTTGAACAAGTCCAGTCGCGGTTTCCCTCAAGATGCCCGTCGGCTCGCCGTTGGTATCGCGGTCGATGACGCCTCCGGCGGGATCCTTTGGACCATCTTTGGTCACTCCCGCTCGGCGAAGTGCTTCCGAATTCACCAGCGAGCTGTGGCCATCCATACGCTCGAGAACTGCAGGACGTCCGCCAGTCGCTTCGTCGATCCACTCTTTAGTTGGCTGCTCTTTTTCGGGCCAGCTTTCCGCCGACCACGAATGCCCGATGACCCACTTATCTTTCGGCAGCTTGGCGGCGAACTCGCGCACACGTCGAATAAAATCCGCCTTGCTCTTGGCTTCCCGAAGATCGAGTTGATCGATCAGCCCCGTTCCACCTTCCATCAAGTGCGTGTGCGAATCTATGAGGCCGGGAATGACCACCCTTCGCTTTGCATCGATGATGTGAGTTCCCTTTGAGAGCCTCAGCCCTTGCAGTCCACCAACGTAAGTGATTTTGCCGTTAGACACGAGGATGCAGTCCGATGTGAGCAGCTTGCCATCCGACCAAATCTTCGCGTTGACAACGGCCAGATTTGGCCCGGTTTGTGCCAGAGCAATGGAAGCAGCAAGGACGGCAAACATACGAGAAGTATAGTTCTGTGCGAATTGTTCGCAATAAAAATTAGTTGCGCACACTGACAATCAATGCGCAATTGGTGAACAATTACTGTCGTTACGGATTTAGTCACATGGATTCAACCCTCAGTCCCTTTGAATTGAAGCAGCGCGCGGACGACTTGTATGGTCAACAAGACTATGCAGGAGCGGCAGATATTTATAAGCAGCTCGTGCCTGGTCAGCCTGGCAACGCCTCGCTGCTCAAGCAGCTTGGTCTCGCTTTGGTTTTGGCCAAGCAGCCGGAAGAGGGCGTGAAAACCCTTCAAACCGCGGCCGCTATGAATCCCGCGGACCCGGAGCTCCGCTATGCCTATGGCTACGGACTCGGCAATGTTGGGCGCTTCGACGAAGCGATCGAAGAGTTGGACGCGGCTTTGAATCTTCAGCCAAACCACGTGCCCGCACGACAGGGCCTCATCTTCTGCTTGCTGACAAGCGGCCAGGCGATTTCGCAGGTAAATCCTCAGCTCGGCGAGCAGCGGTTGGACCGAGCGGTCAAATTGGATCCGCGAAATCCGCACGTCATCAGCGCTTACCTGAAGCTGCTCGCCGACACCCGCCAGAAGGGCAAGGTCGCGAATTTCCTGAAGGAGATGGATCAGCACCTGCGCAACCAATCGCCTTTGAAAGAGCAGATCGAGAAGCTGCAGCAAGATCCTGAATTCGCCGTGGCGATCAAGCAGGCGACCGTCGCCCAGCAAGCGGCTGGACCGCAAGTAACCCCGGTTGCTCCGGGCAATGCACTCAAGCAAGTTCCCTGCCCAAGCTGTCGGCAAATGATCATGGACTACGCTGCCATATGCCCGCATTGCAACATGCGGATTCGCGCCACCGGAACGTTCGCCGGACGCGATACGGGTCCGAAGTATGAATGGCAGGAGATCGCCTATACCGTGATGTCCGTGCTTTGGTGTCTGTTGACCGGCTTCCAGACTTTCGTGACCGTCATGCTGTGCTTGAATTCAGAAGGCAGCTTTTCAGGGCCCTTTGCGTTTCTGTTCATTATCGCGGCATCCCAATTTACTGTTGGACTCGGTCTACTTTTCAGGCAAGAGTGGATCGCATTTATCGCAAAGATAGTCTGTTACCTCACGCTCTTTTCTAGTGCGTACGGCATCATGATTAACTTCGGCATGGGCAAAGTCCTTGGCGGAGTCATTGATATCCTGACTTTGGGCATTGCCGGCTTCATGGTGTATCTCATCAACTACGTGATGGGAGAATAGAACCAGGGACCTGGAACTTTTCGGGTCCCATTTATATAATCATTGGCATGCTTCTTAGCGCGATGATCGCCGCGGCCTCGTTTGTTGGGATTGGCTCCCAGGAGGCGTTTCCTCCCCCAACCTACTTTGTCTTTTTGGTGATGGGCAAGAACCCTCCCAAAGCCACCAAGGAAGAAATTTCGGAATATCAGAAGGCACACATCAGCAACTTCGATCGCCTCTTTGGCCTGAAGAAGCTCTGCGCAGCGGGCCCGATGTCGGATCCCACGAAGCACAAGCGAGGCATTGTTATGCTGACGGTGAAGAAGCCCGCTGAGGTCATGGAAGCGTTTGGCCCAGACCCCTACGTGAGCAAGGGATTCATGGATGTCCAAATGCATCCGTTGCGGGTCGACTTCGGAAAGGTCAACACCGCTGGCATCGAGCCATCGGGGATCGAAGAGAATCGCATTGTGATCTTCACCAAGGGAACGCTCGTTCCCGATTCACCCGAGTTACGGTTGGCCACCAAACTCCAAGCTGACCACCTCAAAAAAGAGGGGCCAAAGGCTGGATTGGCCTTCTATGCCACCTTCACAAGCAATACCGCCGATGAGAGAGCCGTCGCGTTTTTCAGAGGCAAGGATGATCTCACCATCCAAGCTTGGATCGATGCACATCCGCTCGTGAAGATGGGAACGTTGAAGGCGACGAAGATGCCGCAGTATCTTGGAAAAGGCGTCCTTTGACCCGCAACCTATGCTCCATGTCGACCGTCTTGACTGACGGCCCATGGTAGAAACCAGCGGATTAGCAAAGCACTTCAAAGATAATAAGGGCAATACTGTCCGGGCGGTGGACGCCATCACTTTCCGCGCAGAGCCCGGAAAGATCTTTGGCCTGCTGGGTTGCAATGGAGCCGGCAAAACAACAACCCTGCGGATATTGTCGACGGTTATCAAACCGACCGCCGGCTCGGCCACGGTCGCTGGCTTCGACGTAATCCAAGACCCCGAGAAAGTCCGCTCATCGATCGGGTTCATGTCTACCTCGACCGCGATTTACGGGCGATTACAAGCTCGGGAAGTTATCGAATACTTCGGACGCATGTATGGCCTCGATGGTCCGCGTCTCAAAGAGCGCGTCGCCTATGTGATCGACAAGCTGCAGATCGACGAATTTGCCGATCGGCTGTGCGACAAACTATCGACCGGGCAAAAACAGCGCGTAAATATTGCCCGGACCATTCTGCACGATCCCCCAGTTCTCTTCTTCGATGAACCGACCGCCGGCCTAGATGTCGTTTTGAGTCAGACGGTGATGGAGTTCATAGAGGACGCCCGCAACCTCGGGAAGACGATTATTTTCTCGACGCACATCATGAGCGAAGTTGAGAGGCTCTGCGACGAAGTTGCCATCATTCACCAGGGCAAGATCAAGGGCGAGGGCACCGTTGCTGAATTGAAATCCATGACCCAGGAAGCCTCCCTCGAAAAAGCTTTCCTGAAGCTTGTCGAGTTCGAATCCACATATCAGAAAGTCGGAGAGATGTCGTGACAAATCCAATCGGCACGGTATTCCGAAAGGAAGTTCAGGAGATGCTTAGGGACAAGCGCACCCGCGGCGCGGCCCTCTTCGGACCCATTTTCCTGATGATTTTCTTCATCTGTGGATTCGGTTCGGTGCTTGGAAGCGTCGCTAAACCCCAGAGCCAAGTGATCCACTACGTTGGAACCAGCGATCCGATTCTTGCAGCCTTGACTCTCAAGGGGCTTCAACTGAAGGAAGTCAAGTCGGTGGCAGAGGGAGAGGAGCTCATTCGCAAGGACAAAGCGAAGGTTGTCCTCGAGATTGGCAAGGAAGCATCCCCCGGCAGCCCACAAGTCATCAACGCTTACTTTGACCCCAAACAACAGCGCGCGCAAATAGCATTGGCGCTAGTGGGCCGTACCATTTCAGAAGCTTCGGACGGAAAACTGAAGTCGTTCCTCGCGTCTAACAACTTGCCCGAAGCAGCGAGCAAGCCTATCCAACTCAAAGAAAAGCCGGTGAAGGTGGGAGAAGCGGGCGCTGGAGAATTCATCGTTGGCCTTCTTCCCTATCTGATCGTAATTTGGGCGTTTTATGGGGGATTTGCCCTCGCAACCGACCTTGTCGCGGGGGAAAAGGAAAAGGCCACACTCGAAACTCTCCTGATCACTCCGGCGACTCGGACCCAGATCGTCCTCGGAAAGTTCTTCGCCTTATCGGCGCTCTGCCTTGTCAGCGCACTGGCGTCTGTTGCCGGATTAGCGATTACCGCTCTGCTGAGGCTCCCTGGTTCGGACTTCATGCTCCAGGGCGGCCTGGGAATTGGATGGCCAGCCGCCCTGATTACCCTGGTGGTATTGCTGCCGACCGTCGCGATGTTTGCGAGCCTCCTGCTAACGTTCAGCACGTTCGCGAAGAACTCCCGGGAAGCCCAAAGCTATATCAGCTTGGCCAGTTTCGTGGTGGTGGTTCCAGCTGCGTTCAGCCAGCTCATTGGATTAACGGATGCCGCAAGCCAGCGATGGGTTAATTTTGTGCCAGTGCTCAATACGGCTAACAACATTCGAAACGCCCTTCTTGGCAAGCCAGATTGGTCCGGCACAGCGATCACGTTTTTGGTTTCGGGGGCCATAGCCGCCGTGCTGATCCTTATCGTGGTTCGGCTTTTCAACCGAGAAGAAGTCTTAACCCGAGTTTGAGGGTTGGTTGAGCGCGGCAAGTCGCGACGCTTGGGATTGGATACGGCTGATGGCTTCTTCCATTCGGGTGAACTTTGCTCTCAGGTCGGCTTCTTTGAGAGACAGCCGCTCCATGAGGTCCTCGATTTGATCACCGATATCTTCGTATTGCGACTTCAGCGTGTTATCGCTGGCCGTCAGGATTCCGCTGACCGAGTCTAAGAACGTGGACATCAGGTCCGTAACTTGAGGGCCGATACCCTTTCGAAGCGAGATTGTTCCGATCGAACCCGTCGCCGTGCCCGTGTACAGAACTTGCAATCCGTCGGTCGTCGCGTTGCCGCTGTTTCCGCTCAGGAACTGCCCATTTCCGGTGGCTGGCTCTCCGTTGATGGTGCCCTCGATATTCGTTCCGGATACGGTAGCGCCCGCAGATGCGG
>JAFAFM010000087.1 GCA_023423495.1 Armatimonadota bacterium | reverse complement strand
TTAGGGATGAACACGGCAAAACGGTTTTGCTCATCGAGCACGATATGCGATTCGTCATGGGCCTATGCGAAAAGATTGTGGTTTTGGACCACGGCGAGGAAATTGCATACGGTCCGCCCGAGGCGATCCGCAACGATCCAAAAGTTATTGCCGCCTATCTTGGCGAAGCGGTTTAAAAAAAGCTGGTGGACAAACTCCACCAACCTTCATCACTTTGCTAGAAGCGGACGACCCGCTTGGCCGCGTCCATGATTTTTTCAACAGACGGGAGCACATGGAGTTCCAGCGGCTTGGCCCACGGCACTGGCGTATCCATTCGGGTAACTCGGACAGGGGGCGCATCCAGGTACTCAAAGCCGATATCGCTAATTCGGGCGATGATTTCACCCGCAAAACCGCACGTCATCGGCGCTTCGTTCACCACGACGACTCGATTCGTTTTTGCAAGCGACTCCAAAATGGTATCCTCGTCCAAGGGGACGAGCGATCGAATATCGATCACTTCGGCGGAGACGCCTTCTTCTTCAAGCTTGTCCGCAGCTTCCAAACAGTGATAAACGTTCTGACCGTAGGTCACAAACGTCAGGTCTTTTCCGTCACGACGCACGGCTGCCTTACCCAGAGGCACGGTGTAATCCTCGAGGGGAATCTCCTCTTCGATCTTGCGCTCTCGATACAGTTGCTTGATCTCGTAGAACAGCACTGGATTACCGTCTCGCAGGGAGGCTTTCATCATCCCCTTTGCATCGTACGGGGTGGATGGGCAGACAACCTTTAATCCTGGAGAATGGGCAAACCAAGCCTCGTTCATCTGGCTGTGGTACAGGGCGCCACCACCATATGCGCCCGCAGGACCACGAACCACGACCGGAAGATTGACTTCGCCCGCTGTGCGATAGTGGTACGTCGCCATCATGTTGACGATCTGGTCAAAGCCGCACGAGATGAAGTCGATGAACTGCATCTCAACCATGCATGTTTTGCCATTCAGGGCAGCGCCGACCGCAGTTCCGACAATCGTGGCTTCCGAGATCGGCATATCTAGCACTCGAGAAGCGCCAAACTCCTTTTGCAGGCCGTCGGTAACTCCGAACGCACCCCCGAGAATTCCAATGTCCTCGCCCAAACAGATCATGTCGGGGTTGGCCGACATTTCTTCAAAGATGGCTTCTTTGAGCGCGGTGACGTAATTCTTCTTAAGCGCGATTGGCGCTTCTTTAAGTGTGGCGGCCATTAATTCTCCTTAAAAACCCACATTGCGCCTTCTTCGGCGGCCGGCAGTGGCGATTTGATAGCAGCCTCGATGCCCTGCTTTAGATACTCGACGACCTCAGTTGGAAAATCCTCATCGCTCGCTTCGGCGGCATGCTTCCCTTCGGCCTGGTGCGCGCTGGCGGCATCACCGGTCAGATAACCCTTCTCAATAAGCCGCTTTCTGCATACCGCGATAGGATCTCGCTCTCGACCACGTTCCACGTCCTTCGCATCCCGATACTTGGCTGCACGGTCGTCGTCGTGGTCACCGTGGCCATAGGCGCGGAAAGACTTGCATTCGACAATGCTCGGGCCGTTCCCCGCGCGGGCATGATTCACGGCTTGCATAACTTTGTCGTAGACGTCGAAAACATCCTGGCCATCGGCAATCAAGCCCGGAATGCCATAGCCGTCGGCACGACGGGCGAAGTCCGCCAGCGGGTATTCCAATTCGGTCGGAGTTCCGTACGCCCACTGATTGTTCTCGATGATCGTAACGACTGGTAGCTTGTGCACCGCAGCAAAGTTGATGGCCTCGTGAAAGACGCCTTGGGCGGTCGAACCTTCCCCGTTGAATGTCAAGGCAACGGTGTTTCCGCCATTCAGACGGTCGGCTAATACGACCCCCGAAGCGGCCGGAATCGTGCCGGCAAGCATCGAGGTTGAGTGGATGATGTGCTTGCTCTTGCTTCCGATGTGCGACCAGTTATCGCGAGCTCGGCCAGGAGATCCGACTTTGCCCCAAACTTGGCAACAGACTTCTTCGATCGACATCCCCATTCGGTCGGGATTATTCCAGCCCGCCCGAATGTCTTTCAGGAAGAAAGCCGGCATGTCTCGGTGGATGGGACTTATCCAGTCATTGGGCTCAAGTCCAAAGAGGGATCCAACAAGAATGGCTTCTTGGTTGTGAGAGGAATAAAGGGTTCCCGTGAGTCGCCCTCGTCGCTTCTCCTTTATGAGGCGAACATCGAAGTACCGCGCCAGGTACAGCTGCCGGAAAAGCTCAAGGCAATCTTCCTTGGAAAGTTGCTCTGAGGGACGTTGGGGGACGTTTTTGTCCGATTTAGGCTTAACGGCCGTTGCCGAACCTGCACTGGAACTCAAGATTAATCTCCGTTTTTGAATTGGGAATTTAGGCTATCTTACCTTATCCCTACCTAGTAAACGTCGGCATGCTTGGGCCGTTCCAACAGGTTGGGACTTGTGGAATTTTGGTGTTTGATGTCTGTCGCTCGAGGCTCCGCGCCCCTCTACGAAACGCGTCAAGTCGCCCGAGTGTCTACCACGAGCGTCACTGGTCCATCGTTCACGATATTGACCTGCATATCCGCGCCGAATTCCCCCGTTTCGACATGGACTCGCGCCTCGCGCAACCGTTCGACAAGCTTCCCGAACAGCATCTCGCCCTTTTCAAATCCGGAGGATAAAGTGAAGTTCGGTCGCCGTTGGCTCGAGTCGCCATAAACGGTGAAGTTCGAGACCGCGAGCACCGACCCGCCGACTGCTTCCAAGTTCAGATTGATCTTGCCTGCGGCGTCGTTGAATATCCGCATGCCTTTTATGCGGTCCGCCATCTTGACGACGTCGGTCTCATCATCATCTCGATGAATTCCCACCAATAGCGCGAGGCCAATGCCAATTCGGGCAACTTCCCTATCCCCGATCGTGACCGACGCTGAGCTAACTCGTTGAACCACTGCACGCATAAATCAGCTCCATTCGGTTTCTACCCGGAGGGCCTTATCCAGCCTTGAAAGATACTCATTATGTGAGACTTCGAAGGCGCCCAGCGACTTGAGGTGAGGGTTCATGATTTGTGCGTCGAAGAGGATGAACCCAAGGTTACGGCACTTCTCGACCAGCGCCCATAAAGCCACCTTCGATGCATTGGTCTCGCGGTGGAACATGGACTCCGCACAAAAGCAGCCTCCAATTGCGATTCCATAGACGCCGCCGACAAGGTCCTCACCTATCCAACACTCTGCACAGTGGCCCCAGCCCTCCCGATGGATCAGTGTGTAAACGCGGATAAATTCCTCACTAATCCAGTTCCCTTCCGGACGAAGGCATCCCCGCATCACCCGCTCGAAGGCCGTGTCGAAGCGAATATCGAATGTTTGCTTGGCAATCTGTTTTCGAAGACTGCGGGAAACATGGATTCCTTCTATCGGAAAGAGAGCCCGCCGTCGCGGTTGAAACCACTGAATTGAACCGTCGTCCACGGTCATCGGAAACGCTCCCTCTTCATAGGCGTAGCGAATAAGCCAAGGAGTCAGTTCAAAACTTTCCAAGCGGTTCCTACCCTCCGGGCTTTTCCCACGTTGTTAGGTGCATCCAGGGGACGCGGTAATAATCGGCCAGCCTTGGAAACTTGCGTATCGCCTCATCGGAGGGCAGCGGCTCGATAAAGCGCTTGAGGATGAATCCATTTGCGAGGAACGATTCCAAATACGCGCTGAGCGGCCGATGAAAATTGGTAATCGATATGCCCTTCCAGGCAACGTCATCGGCTCGCTCCTCCATGTAGTTGTCCAGCGAGAAGTACAGCCGGTTGCCTTGCGCATCTTCGATCCAAGGATCCAGGCGCGCTGTGGCAAACGACTGCAAATTAGAGACAACGGCCCGACCACCCGGCCTGAGGACTCTCGCCATTTCCGAGATCGCGGTCCGGAAATCTGGAATGTCCACCAGCGCCACGTAACTGATAAGTAGGTCGAATGAAGCGTCTGGATAAGGCAAATCTTCGGCCACGCCAACTCGGTAGTCACCTTCAGGGTGCTTGGCTTTCGCAACCTCAATAAATGCCGCGGTGGGATCAATGCCGCTGACTTCCGCACCACGCTCAGCGAGCATTCGGGCAAATCGCCCCTCTCCACACCCGATATCCAGCACCCGGCGACCGGCTACGGTACCACACTGTTCGAGCATGGGCTGATCCAGAACGCAAACACGGTTGAGGTCGTGCTCGACCGTTTCAATCCATGCGTCGGCACTTGCGTCCCACCCCGCAGCTTCAGGCATGGCAGGATTTTAATCGATTAGCGCATGCCCTTGATGGTTCGATAGACGTATGCCAGGACTTCGGCGACCGGCTGGAAAAGTTCTTTTGGTACAGCGTCTCCGATTTCGCACTTGCGATAAAGCGCCCGGGCAAGCGGTGGATTTGGGATCAGCGGCACCTTATGCTCGGCCGCGACTTCTCGAATCTTTGCGGCAAGAAAGTCTGCTCCCTTTGCAACCACGACGGGAGCGGCGTGCTTTTCACGGTCATACTGAATGGCGACGGCATAGTGGGTCGGGTTGGTGACAATCACGTCAGCCTTGGCGACCGCCTGCATCATTCGTCCCTTACTTAATTGGCGCCGACGTCGGTGCTGGGCCGCCTTGAGCTCCGGAGAGGATTCCGCGTCCTTCATTTCCTGTTTAAGCTCTTCTTTGGTCATTCGAAGCTGCTTATCGACCTGCTTCCTCTGAAAGAAATAATCGACCGCAGCCAGGACAAGCCATGAAACTCCGACTTTCAGCGCGACATTCTTCAGCATTCCGCCAACCGCAGCCATGGAAGCTTGGGCAGTCAGCCACGAAAGAGCCATCAGGTTCGGCCAGTTAGCCGAGATCTCGGACCACACCAAATACGCAAACAGTCCTGCTTTAAGTGAAGCTTTGGCGGCATCAAATATCGACTTCTGACTGAACAACCTCTTGAACCCTTCAAGGGGGTTGATCTTGGAAAAAGTAGGGTTGATGGCTTCGGCGCTGACGACAAAACCGACCTGCGCCAAATTGGCGGTTATTCCGACCGCCATCACGGAAAACACCAGAAGGGCTAAACCCGGAAGCGAGGGGATAAGGACTCGCGCACATTGGGAGCCAAGATTTCCCATGTCCAAAGTTGTCGGCAAGTTCGATAGGCTCGATCTCATCCCCGAGAGAAATCCTGAGCCCATCAATCCGATGGCGGACGGCAATACGAAGATGACGGTCATCAGGGCGAGGGATCCGTTCAGGTCCAGCGAGCGAGCAACCGTGCCTTTGCGCCGCGCGTCGCGGCGACGCTTTGGAGTTGCTTCCTCGGTTCTTTCTTGTCCACCCTGCTCTGCCATTAGCCTCCCCTCATCACCCGAAGCAGCGTGTCCAATCCCACCTCGACACCGGTATTGACTCCGGAGACAATCGCGGGAAGCCCCACTCCAAGTGCGATCATGCCAATGACAATCTTGGCGGGCATGCCTACCTGGATGACTTGGAGTTGCGGGACAGCCTTATTGATGATGCCCAGCGCAGCATCGACAATTAAACTGACTCCCAAAACCGGCGCTGCCATTTGGAGCCCAAGCAGGCTCAGCTGCCCGAATAAATTGACCAAGCCATCCTTCAATGCAGGCAGGCTTTCCATGGTGAGCCCTGGCATGTCGCCATAGCTCTTGATCAAGGCTTGCAACATCAGATGGTGTCCGTTCATGGAGAGGAACACCACCACGGCCAGCATGTACTTGAATTGAGAAACTACCGTCGTCGATATGCCGTTGATGGGGTTTAAAATCTGGCTCATGCCGAGACCCATTTGGGTGTCGATGAGACTCCCGGCAATCTGTGCCGACTGCAGCACAAAGCTCATAAACGCACCGATTAGAAGCCCAGCCACTACTTCGTGGACAATCACCATCACGAAGCTATAAAGGTCCTGAGGGGGCGCGCCCAAATCCTTTCCAAGGGCGAAGGTCAACGCGCCGGAAATCGCGAACGTGGTCATCACGCGGATGGATACAGGAGTGCTCTGCGAGCCAAAAACAGGCGAGGCAAGAAACATGGCCGAGCAGCGCACGAACACGCAGAGGAAGGAAAACATGAACGCTTCGTCCATTTGCACGCTAGATTCTTCCTCTCACTTCGTTTTAGTGTCCAAGAGTCGCGACCCTCTCGAAGCAGACATGGGTAAAGGTCACCAGAGTCGTAAGCATCCAGTTCCCCATGAATGCCAGCACTACCGCAACTCCAATCACTTTTGGAACAAAGGTTAAGGTCATTTCTTGAACTTGGGTGACCGCCTGGAAGATGGAAACCAGCAACCCGAGGAATAGCGTCACCGCCAAGATGGGCAGGGACACCATCAGTGCTACTTCGATGCCTTGTCGGCTGATATCCAGAACGTAACTTTGATCCATGCTAGCGGTATCCCGAAACGATCGCTGATACAAGCGTGCTCCAGCCGTCGGCAAGGACGAATACAAGCAGCTTGGCGGGTAATGCCACGACAACCGGCGGCATCATCATCATGCCCATGCTCATGAGGGCGCTTGCCACAATGAGGTCGATGATGAGAAACGGAATGAAAATGTAAAACCCGATGATGAACGCGGTCTTCAGCTCGCTGATGATGAACGCGGGAATGAGGGTGGTCAGCGCGACATCCTTCGAAGTCTGGGCCGTTTCCTTCCGAATGTTCATGAAGAGCGTAAGATCTTTTTCGTAGGTGTTCTTCAGCATGAACTCACGGATCGGAGCCTGCGCTGCCTCCAGCGCAGCATCTTTGCTGATCTCCTTGCGAAGATAAGGTTGCAAAGCATTGTCATTGATCTTCTGGTAAGTGGGACCCATGACAAAGAAGGTCAGAAAGAGACTTAAGCCAACTAGCACCTGATTGGGCGGAATCGTCGGTGTGCCGATCGCCTGTCGCACAAAGCTGAAAATGATGATGATCCGGGTGAACGCCGTCGTTAGGATCATGATTGCCGGCGCCAAGCTCAGGATGGTCAGAAACGCGAGGATCTGCAAGGATGAGCTGACCTCGTCGCCGCCACCTTTGGCAGCGCCGGGTGTAGTCGGTCCGAAGTTGATCGAGACGTTCGGTACCGGCATGCTTTGCTGGGCAACCGCAAATATTCCGATCCCGCAGAGGAGCAGAATGAATAAGGGCTTAAGAAATCTCATCCAACAAGCCTCTCAAGTCGAGCCAAGGCTTGCTCGACTACGGCGGTATCTGGCAGCTTTTCGCCCGGCTCCTTGTCGATGATTTCTTCGAAAGCGGTTTTCGTCGGCTGCTCGGCGGGTGCATCCGTCAGGTCGGAAATGCATTGAACGCCTTGCGTGGATACGCTCAGCAGCAGAGTCTTGGACTTCGCGCGAACGATGTACAGCGTTCCGCCAGCAAAATTTGCCGACTCTTCAATGTGCAAATTGCTTGTCGGCGAGGTCACTAGCTTCTTGTTCAGCTTGCCGACGAACTTCGGCAGGACCACCTTTAGGAGCCCCAATACGACCGCCAAAGCGATGCCCATCTGAATCAGAGGCATGACACCCAATCCACCGCCGCCAGCCCCAGTCGATACGGGGCTTTGCTTGGTGCCAAGCATGCCGTTTTGGGCAATCGCGCCTACCGTCAGGCACAATCCGATCAAAGACGCGTGCGCGCGCACGTTAGGCGACCTCGCCCAGTTTCTGGAGTCGCTCTTGAGGATTCAAGATCTCGGTCAGGCGTACGCCGAAGTTATCTTCGATAACCACAACCTCGCCCCGAGCAACCAAGCGGCCGTTAACCATGACGTCGACCGGCTCACCCGCAGTTTTGTCGATTTCGATAATGGAACCCGTACCCAGTTCGACGACATCCTTCACCAACATCCTCATGCGGCCGAGTTCGACGGTAATCTCGAGCGGAATGTCCATGAGGAGTTCGAGTCCATTGCTGTCTTCTACTGCGCCAGACCGGTCAGCTTGAGCGTCCAAGCCGCCTTCCATCTGCGGGAACGGCGAAGAGTCCGACTCTTCGACCGCAATACCTAGAATGTGATGAGCAGTTTCCGAGTCTAGCAGCCAAATACCATTGCCGTTGAGCTCTTCGCCCGAGATGGCCACGGCCGTCCGTACGACCTCAGTTGAGCTCTGGAAATTTGGCGGGAAACTGAAAATTTGGAATCGGATGCTCAGTCCGCTGGCAACGACCGTTTCATTCTTGATGTTTCCAACGGCAAGGCAAATCCCCTGAACGATGCCTTCCAAAGCTGGCCGGAGCTCAGGGATGATGTTCTCATCGATGTCCTCCACGGGTTCAGGCAACATGATGTTGGCTAAGTCAGCGATTGTTTCCTGCGGTAGCAAGACAACCTGCGGGTTCTCCGGCATGCCGGCGAAGGCGAATTGAATCACCATCATGGGCGAGCTGAATTCCGCGTACAGGTCCGCCATTTTGGCGGCAACCGTCAGCGGATTCCCAAAGTTGATCGCCGCATTGCTGGATTCGGTTACTGCCAGGGACGTTGCCTGCCAGATTTGGCTTTGCACAGATCCGAGGCGATTGATGACTTCTGATGGAATGTTGGACATGGAGTGTTATCTCTGGATTTCGTCGTTGACGGTGAATACAAGCTTTTTGCCTTGAAGTGCGGGTTTTCCTTCGAACTTCGGAACGTCGCACACAAGGAGGTTAAGGTCTGCCTCGGTCTTTTGATCGAGGCGGACAATGTCGCCCGGCTTAAGAGCCAGGAAATCTTGAACATGCAAGCGTGTGCCACCGAGGCGAATCGTGCAGTCGACCATGGCCTGGCTGACCTGGTGGCTGAGAATTCGTCGGCTGGATGCGCTTCGGTGTTTGTTTGAACCGGCAAACCACTTTTGAGCGCTTAATTTCGTGGTAATGGGTTTGAGGACCAGGTAGGGAATGCAAAGGCTCATTGCGCACCTCTGCTGGCCGATTTTAACCTCAAACAAAATCGTCACGACAATGTCGTTGGGCGGTGCGATCTGGACAAACTGAGAACTCGTCTCAACACCCTCGATTCCGGGGTTGACGATGACTACACCCTCCCAAGCGCTCTTTAGGGCGATGAACAGCCGCTCGATAATTTGCTTGACCAGAGGACGTTCGATATCGGTGAGGACCGTCCGGTTGATGGACTTACCCGGCCCACCGAGCATCCGATCGATCATCGCAAACACCAGCCCGAATTCGACCTCAAGCACGGCCTGACCCGTCAGAGGCGGCAGCGACATAATCGTAAAGACCGACTGGTTGATGCTCCGCAGATACTCCTCGTAAGGGACCTGCTCGAGCGAAATCATCTCGATGTTTACGGGAGCGCGAAGGTACGCGCTTAGTCCGGAGCCAGCAAGCCGTGCGAATGTTTCGTGCAGCATCTGCAGAGTGCGAAGCTGGTCCTTGCTGAACTTGTCGGGTCGGCGAAAATCGTAGACTTCGTAAGCCACCATCGATCGGGAGCGACTGGATTGGAACGTTCCCCCGCTCGGCGTGGAGTTTGGTCGCGGAGCCATGGCGGGCTGCGGCGCTGTTTCGGTTTCGCCCTCGTTTCCGAGCGAGTTAAGTAGTGCCTCAATTTCAGCTTGAGAAAGTATTTCCGACACGTTTCAGTTCCTGTTTCAGCTCCCAACCGGACCGTTCAAAGTTGTCCGTAATGCGGGCTATCAGTAGATGTATCGGCCTATCCCGGTATTTCTAGAGGGTCTATGAGGAGAAAAGTTAAAGTGATGTGTAAGAGTCCTAAGTTTTGACTCTCTAAAAAAGAAAAGCGCGGCAAGTTGCCGCGCTGTATCCGTTTCGTCACAGCTTGTTACTGCGTCGCCCAGCTTACAAAGAGCACCTTCAACACCGGACCCTGGGCCGAATCCCAACCTTCAGGAGTCTTTGGGGGCGCCTCTTCCTTTTTGGATCCTTTGTCTGTCCCGTCGTGCTCTTCCTTCTCTGGATCCTCGGGCTTTTCCTTGAAGAGCTTGTTCAGTTCCGCTGCCAACTCCCGCTTAAGTTTTCTCAAGCCATCTAAGGAGTCGACGGAGCGCACGCTCGTTGCCTGAAGCTTCATGTTGATGACGTCTTGCACCGACGCCAATTCCTTTTCAACTTTGGATTTATCGAAGCCTTTGTTCAGTTGAAGCGAAATCTTCGTCCGAACATACGAGTTTCGCTCCGCCATGTTGGTGAGAAACTCATCCTTGATCTCGACTATTTCGCCCAATTCAACCTTCGGCTTGACCTTTTCTCCCCCGCCGCGCATCTTCATTCCGAAGAATCCGCCCGCGCCCAATACGAGCGCGAGAACGATTACGACCGGCAATTTGCCCTTCTTCTTTGGTTCTGCTTGTTTCGCCTGTTCCGACATTCCCTTGTCCCACTCCTCTTATTCCTTATATCCCCGAAAAACTACAGGCTCAAAATGTCCTATTTCTGAACCTGCGTGAGCCTGAATCGGAAAGCGGTACAATCCCAGTTCCGATGAATCCAATTGGGGAACTCGAACTACAGGCGCTTGAGGAAGTTCGAGGCGCGGCCAGCACCAGCCGCTTAAGAGAGTTGGAAATCAAATATCTCGGCAAGAATGGCCTGTACACGGGCCTTCTTCGTCAGATCGGCACCCTGCCTCCTGAAGAGAAGCCAACCTTTGGGGCCAAGGTAAATGAGGCGAAGCAAAGGCTTCAGGCCGAGATCGAGCAACTCACCTCCGATCTAATTCAGACCGAGCGAGCCGCGCAGTTCGAGGCTGAGCGCATCGACGTTACGATGCCCGGTCGATCGCCCAGGATGGGTTATGAGCATGTGCTCCAACTCACCACTAACAAGATCAAGCGCGTGCTTGGTGGACTCGGGTTTGTTTACCTGGAATCACCTGAAGTCGAAGAGTTTCGATACAACTTTGATGCCCTCAACTACCCGCCCGACCATCCCGCGATGGATGAGCAGGATACGTTCTATATCGACGAAACGCGGGTCCTTCGAACCCAATGCACAGCGCTACAAGGTCGAGTATTCGAGAACACGAAGCCGCCGCTGCGGGTATTTACCGTTGGTCGAACTTACCGAAACGAGGCGGTTGACCGAACCCACTCCCACACCTTCCACCAGGTCGACTGCTTTATGATCGACGAGGGCATCAGCATGGCGCACCTCAAGGGAACCCTCGGCGCGTTCGCCCGGGCAATGTTCGGCGATGATGTGACCGTTAGGTTTCGACCTGACTTCTTTCCCTTTGTCGAGCCCGGGGTCGATTACGCAATCTCCTCGCCCAAGCTGTTCGGGGGTCGCTGGGTCGAACTTGGTGGCGCCGGATTAATCCACCCCAACATCTTAGAGAATTACGGCATTGATACCGAACGCTATAGCGGCTTTGCCTTCGGATTGGGTGTCGAAAGGATTCCCATGCTTGCTTACGGAGTCGATGACCTTCGCCACTTCATGGAAAACGATCTGCGCTTCCTTGAGCAGTTCAAGTCCATGGCTTGAGATTGCACTTTCCAAACAACGCTCGGGCTATTATCAAGCATGGCCAGACTATGCCCTGAGTGCCGGATTCCGATGGATCCGCTCGATTTCAGAAGCATTCACCTCGACGACTGTCCGCAGTGCGGGGGAATTTGGTTCGACGATGGTGAACTCAAGAAGATTCAAAGCATGGGTGACGAACTCGCCATCCAGTCGCTTGAAGCCGCGGCGACGCCAGCGCCAGATACGGTTATGCAGGAGGTCGAGCGCAAGCTTTGCCCGGTGTGTAATGAGCGCCTGGTTCCCTATCACTACATGTACTCGTCGAACATCGAGCTTGACCAATGTGACAACTGCTATGGCGTTTGGGTGCAAGAGTGCGAGCTGCAAAAAATGGACGAGTACTCCCGGATCGAAGTGAAGAAGCTGGATCCCTCCAAGCGTGAAGTGATCGCGGCAGTTGCAGCCGATGCCACGATGGCCATGCGGTCCAAGAAGAGCCGAGGCAAGAGCCTTGTAGCATTTTGGTCCGTCTTCGGGCATAGTCGCGCCGGCCGAGCGCAGTAGCAATTTTGGAAACGTCAAAAGCTGTCTTATACTGTGCCTTAACTTCCGAAGGGGTACATCAATCATGTCTTGGCACACGAAAGAAGATCTCGGATTGGCGCTCGTCGCTCATATCAACGATTCCCTAAAAATCGAAGATCAATATCGCCTCGACCACGGGCGGGGATTTACCTGGTGGGCCGGGGATTATGCCCAAAGCATCTGGTCCGAACTCGGGATCTTCCACAACATGTCGAATTATTTTCGCCTCCACGCAGAGATTGAACTTCTGCGCAGCGATGGCCATCCGGGAGCGTCGGAACTTCCCCTTCTTAAGATGATGGCGGATGCCACCTTCAGTGCCCTGACTTATGACCGGGAGAAGGACACCTTTAAGCTGCACTGCAGCGTGTATGCCTGCTACGACAACGAAGAGTGGGTTAAGCGGGTGTTCTTGGGTGCAGCAGGTTTACAGATCAGCGAGGCTCAGCACACGGCCAAGAAAATTGCTGCGGAACTTAAGATTTCGCCCGCAAACACTTCGCACCCGACGGCCGGTATGCGCGAGCATCCCCATCCCATGGTGGAAGCCGACGAACGGTTCTTTAAGCCGTGGGGAGCACAACCGAGCAAGTGGATCGGAGGTGCGGAGTGGGAGGATGGTCGGCAGGCTATTCGCAGAGTGTCCGTCAAATGTTTTACGGATGATCAGACCAAACTTGAGGGTGAGTTCGAGTGGTACCACTCAGCTCCGAACGAGACCACCAAGCTTTTGATCAGCGCCACCGAGCCTCATTCGACCCTTGGAAACGGATTGACTTTCCGCCTCGAAGTTCCGATTGAAATGGACCCGGCGGAGATGGCCCATCTGGCCTTGCATATTAACGAGATGGAGAGGAAAGAGTGGAATTGGTGCCACGACATCGGTTCTTGGTGCTGCCGAGAAGGCAAGTTGGCTTTTGACTGCTTCATCCCCAACATTTCCTATGCGCCCGGAATATTGGCGGAAATGGCCCACGACATGTGTACGCGGGCCAGATGGCTGAATGAGCAATGGCGAACTATGCTGGTCGGCGCCGCCGCTGGCTAACTTACCATTGAGTTCGAACGGTGTAGGTAATCGTCTTCACCTCGCCGGGCTTTAGCGGCACCACGAACTGCATCGTGATGGCATCGAGTTTTTCAAACTCCATGGACTTGGTCGTGACACGCCAATCTCCGTAATGGCGTTCCAAGACATGGACGGTCTCGGCGGTTTCCTTTCGATTCCTCAACTCGATTTCAAAGGTCTGTTCAAACGATCGGTCGCTGATACGTTTGAAGTTCAAGCGTTTGCGTGAAGCTACGACATCGAAAGACTTGCCCACCACGAGAGAGATCTTTTCATCACGGGGCGTGTGGTCGATGGCATCCTCACCGAGCATCTGGACTGACCCGGACTTATCCCGCTGATAAACCTTGACCTTGCCTTGAGGCAACGGCATTCCAAGGCCGTTTTCCGTTGAGTTAACAAACTCCACCCTGACAACCGGCTTGATGTTTCCCGTGCCGATTTCCCCTTCATTGGGATAGTAGACACCTACGTCACGAAGGGCATCGATAATCAGTTTCTTGTTGAACTTGATCCCGGTTCCCTCCAGTAAGGAAAGCTGCTTGGTTTCTCGGTTGCGGATCGTTGCTGGCCGCTGAAGCGTGTAAAGGTGGTACTCGAAGAACGCTTCCTCTTGGAATCCGGCATCCTTCGCCATGGCCTCCATAGCTCCGCGTCCACCGCCAAATCCGCCTGGACGTTGTTGCGGCGCGCGGGCCACATCGCCTGCAAGTAGCTTCATCTTTGCTTCTTGGAAGGTCACACCGGATTGGTTATTGACGGTTACCCAGCCTTTAAGGTCACCTTTAGTTTCCCCGTCCAGCGTAAATACGTAATCGGCATTCCAGTTTATGCCCTGGGTGAGATAACTCAGTTCGACCAGGTTCATCCCCGCTCGGGTTGAATTCAGATCCCACAGCAGAGTTGGCTTCGAAATAAGCCCTTCTGGCAAGGACATCACTTCGACTTCGCCGACCGGGTTAAGGATAATCCGGCCGTCATCCGTCCGGATGACCATGCCGTTGTAAGTCTGCTGGGAACCGCCATCCGGTGTGCCTACAATTGCCGTCGGCGTGCTGATGAGCGTGCCTTCCAGGGTGCTTAGGTTTTGGCCAATGCCACGGGTCAGGCGGACGCGCTTCCCAACCGACTTGTTAAGGATCGCGAGGGGGCTGATCAGGTCGTATTGGTAGTTCTGCTCCAAGACTTCGATCGACTTTGGATCCGTCAAACTCTTGATTCCCACGCTGGAGGGCTCGATTCGGGCCGCAACGTCTTCTACCGTAACCGTCTGGCGACCCTGCTTCAGATTAAATTCTCGGGTCTCTTTGATGAGGCCGAAACCCTGGTTGTAGATCGTTACCTCGGTTGCAGTCGGCGCGGCCGACGCCAGGATAGTGCCAATAACCAAATCAAAAATCATAGGAGTCTCCTTGTGCTAACCCGTCAGACGTGCAAACGCCAAATCGGTGTTACTTCGCGCTTAGACGGCGGCTGGCATCAAGCCTGCCAGTCCTTGACGAACAACCTGCTTTTGCTCCTCAGTCAAGGTAACCAGCGGAAGCCGGACCGCTTCACAGTCGAATCCATTCAGCGAAGTCGCATACTTCACAGGCACTGGGCTGGGATAGGCGAATAGCGCCTTAAAGGCCGGCATTAGCAGTTGGTGGATATGCAATGCGTGGGCAGGATCGTTCGGATACGATTCAATCATGTCCTTCAACTGGGCTCCCAGGACGTGCGCCGCAACACTGACGAGGCCATAGCCTCCGAGACTCAAAATAGGCAGCGTTAACCCATCGTCTCCGGAATAAACACGAAATCCCTTGGGAGCTTGGGCAGCGACTTCAGCGATCTGGCCAATCATGCCGCTCGCTTCCTTAACTCCAACGATATTGGGAATCTCGGCGAGCCGCAGCAACGTGGGCGTTTCCATGTTGATGGCAGATCGAGGCTGAATGTTATACAGGAGCACGGGCAGGCCGGTTTCCTTGGCCACCGTCGAGAAGTGCGCATAGAGCCCTTCCTGACCTGGGCGATTGTAGTACGGGTTGACCAACATGATGCCGTGGGCGCCCGCCTTTTCGGCTTCGCGTGTCAAGTGGATGGACTCAGCAGTGTTGTATGTGCCGGCTCCGAACAGAACAGTGGCTCGGTCGCCTACCGTGTCCAACACGGTGGTCAAAAGTTGAAGCTTTTCGGTTTCCGTAAGAGTTGGAGATTCCCCGGTGGTGCCGTTGATAACCAGGCCGTCATTCTTCTGGACATCGACAAGATGGGCGGCTAGTTTCGCTGCCTGATCATAATCGACTCCGCCGTTTCGATCGAACGGCGTCAGCATTGCGGTGAGGAGCCTTCCCCACTCTTTTGGTCCCTGGAATGCGCCCATGCGGAGATTTTACTCAGCGGGCGACTTGAGCGTTAGTCCTCGATCGGGATGAGCCACTTGATCTTCTGAACTACTTCTTCCACGCTCATGCACCCTGACTCGATGATGTGCGCATCAGGCGCGACCGAAAGGGGCGAATCTTCCCGGGTGATGTCGCGATGATCTCGCGTTTGAATCTGCCGCCGCATCTCGTCGAACTGCGGCGCGCCCGCTCCTAGCTCCAAGAATCGTCGCTTCGTGCGCTCCTCTAACGAAGCCGTTAGATAGATTTTCAACTGTGCGTTCGGAGCGACGACCGTGGTTACATCCCGCCCTTCAAGCGTGTATCCGCCTTCGGCAACCATGGCCTGCTGCCTGGCAACTAGAGCTTGTCGGACCCCAGAGTGCGTGCTCAACGCGCTCGCGAGTTCGCCAATTTCGGGTGTACGGATCAACCCCGAAACGTCTTCACCATCGAGAAGCACCGAGGGTGGATGTCCCTCTCCAAAGGAGATGTCCAAGGATGTGGCCAAGTGAGCGGCCTGATCCCCATCGGTGGCGGTCAAACCTGATCGAGAAGCCGCAAGCGCCAGGGCACGATACATTGCTCCGGTATCGAGATATTTGAGATTTAATTCCTTCGCCAAAGCTTTGGCGACGGTGCTCTTTCCCGCACCGGCCGGGCCATCGATCGCGATCACTAACTTGCCCATGAACTCTGCAATCTACCTCTAGACTCCGGCATCGTAGCTGACCAGCTTTTTGACAACCCCTTTCCGGAAGCTATACACCGCCGCGCTTTGACCCTCGTAATAGTCGGCGCTGCACACCAATTCAAACTTTCCGTCTCCGTCAAAATCCGCAATGGCCCGCAATTGGTCGGCCGACGCAAGGACGTTATCGCCTCGGGCATCGTGGTGGGAGACAACTGTCGTGACCGGCTTGCCATTCTTGACCCAGCGAATGAGGATTGCCGTGTAGTCTGTGGCCTTGCCCTGTTCCATCGTTCGCGGGACCATGTCGGCGTAGGGAGCGGCTTCAATAACGATTTCATTCGTGCCATCGGCGTCCAAGTCGACAGACAAAGCTCTGTTGATGCGGACGGCGGCAGACGGCAATTCCTTAGCCTTTAGGTGATTCCTCACGACGCCCAGATAAACGGGATTGGTCGCGCTTACCGCCTTCCATTTCGGAAATTGAAGCTGCGTGCCCGACCAAAGCACCATCGAAGAATACTTTACGTCGATTGCGAACCAACCTTCTGCGACTTCGGACTGCAGAGAAAGCTTGGGAATGACAACTTTGCCTTTGAGCCACGTTAGACCGAGCTCGACAAAGCCAATGTTTCGGCTTCGGCTAACAGGATCCGATTCTTTCGAAACCAGATTGGTCCACTTGCCGTTTTCCAATCGGCCAATGGCGAGCATATCGACCACTAACAGCCCTTTGCCGGCCACCATCCCGGCAAGAAGTGAAGTCAACATGGTTGCAGGTTACTCAAAACCAGGGCGGTGCGCGATCTGCACGTCAAATAGCGAAGCAAGCTCATGCGCCTTCATGCTTCCGATGGACTCCAATCTCGTCACGTAACCTGAAACGTCAGCCCCGTCGGGGAGTCCGAGCGCTCCGAGCATATTAAATTTGTGATTCAGGATGTCGCGGAGATTTGCGTCCTTATTTCGAGCATGGCCGGCCGGATACATCACCAAGGATGAATCCAACACCTCGCCGCCGGCCAAGGTGATTCTAATCGAGGTCGGGATGCCGTCCGGATAGAGAGCATCATATTCCTGCCCTCCGTGGCGGAATTGGATCTTATCCATCAGCTTTCTGGTTTCCGGGTGGAAGATTGCCGTGTCCGAGACCTGGTAGTCATACGGACTAAGCATGAGGGCTTTCCAATGCTCATCGGTATTCGGATAGCTGGATGCGTTGTGCTCTCGGGCTTTTCTCAGCAAGGTCGCGACGATGTACGCCATGCTGTGGTCGGCCGACTGCCGCGTCTTCGGCTCCTTCTTCATCGGGTTTCCAATAATGCCGAACGCTGGTTCATACGCGACAATCTCTATCCCGTCGATCTCGGCGTCCTTCAGCTTTTCAAACTCCACCAGCAAGTTAATCAAACCTTGCAATGCGCCTGCAGATTGGTGCTCGTAGAGCCCGAGCTTGAAGTGCATTCCCATCACGGCGAAGTCGTCGCCGCTCATCGAAAGCACGAGATCAAACGGTGAATTTCCCTGCTCCTTCCAGCGCGCTGGACCATCGGTCGTGGGTTCGAAGAACCGGAAGATAGCTTCGGGGTTTCGGAAAATGTCTTGGGGTCCTTGGAATCCGGCTATCGACCGTTTCATGCAGAGGATGGCCGCTTCGGTGGAAATGGCTGCCGAGGCCCCCTTGCTGTCGGACAGCTGCTTGCCAGCTCGGATGGCCCTCCAGGGGATGTAGTGAGCCACAAACATGCCGATTGCGGACTCGATCTGGGAGGCAGTTGCGCCCATTAGCGCGCCATAAACCGCTGCCGACCCGATCGCCCCGTGGACGACGTGGTCGATCTTGTAGCTCTTCAGGCTAAAAACTTCCGCGAGTCGACCCCGGATTTCGTCCAGGCACACCATGGCTCGCAGAGCTGTCGCACCGTCCAAGTGTCGCTGCTGACAGGCCGCGATGACGGCAGGGTAGAAATCGTTGTGGCCGAACTCTCCGGCCGTGTTTCCCAACTCTGGTCGGTAGCCAAAGTTGGTACCGTTGCTGTCCCACTCACGAACGGCGCTGGAATTGGCAGCAATGGCCTTTTCTGCCTTGACCCGCTGGCTGGACCCGAATACAGTCGCTCCGTTTTGGTCCAGATACTCTTGCGCTTCCCTTCTTAGCAAAGTCGGAGCGTTGGTTCCCAGCGCCAGTGCCGATATTCCACAGAGAACGGCATCCGTATGGAATAGCCGGACTCGCTCAAGAACGGTGTCATTGGGCGCGCCCTCTTTGAGAAAGGCGATTGCGTATTCGCCAATCCCAAGTGCCTGATTAGAGTCGCGCGAAAGGGTGATTGTTTTCGACATCGAAGAGGCAATTCTACCGCTCCTTCGCTTCCAAGACCCTTTGACCTTTATGCGTTAACCTTTGCTAATCCAGGAGCCCAAGGGTCAGCCGACGCGTTCGCAGAATAGCGTCGGCAGTGTCACCTTTGGGTGTAAAGAATTACCTGGCAACGCCACGCGGACCACACGATAGGAGCCGTTTTCTTCCACTCCATCCAATTCAAGCTCGTCCCCTACTTCCGGGAGAGATTCCACAAAGAAATGCTGCCTACCAAACTGCCGCGCACGAATTTCCACTTTCATAAATGAGCACCTTGCAAATAGAAAATTAAATCCCTTGTACGAGACGCGGGAAGGAGCCTACTTTGACTCAATGTCTTTTACCCTTTAACCACAATTTGTAAAACTCATCGACCAATTTATGGGGCGAAATAAAGGAAAGTTTTGCAAACGCAGCCCAAAGGTTAAGGCACTGGCTTCAGCAAGAAAGTATAAGTTCGGCGGTAGTATCTACACATGGCATACACCGACTACCCCACCATCCAACATGCGTGGTTCGAAGAGGTTTGGAACAAATCGAATGCGGCTGCGATCGATGATCTGTGCACAGACAACGTGGTTGGGCACGGGCTGGTCGACGCCCAAGGCAATGAGGTTAACACCAGGGAAGGATTCAAATCGTTCTACCAAGCCTTTCGTGGAGCATTTCCGGATATCCATGTGGATGTTTTGGAAACGGCGACTGAAGGAGACAACGTAGTCGCACGATGCCTAGTTCGCGCCACCCACACCGGCGAGGGTTTCGTTGTGCCACCAACCGGCATTCAAGTCGAGTTTACGGGCATGTCCTGGGTCAAGGTCAAGGACAGCAAGATTAAGGAGAGCTGGAATTCCTTCGACTTCCTGACCGTCATGCAGCAGCTCGGCGCAGTCTAGAACTGGGTTGCCAGCCCCAAAGGTTCGATACTATCCAGCTTGTATTCGGATATCGGCCGGATCGCCGACGGTTCCCCCAGAGTTATAGGTCCCTCCGCCGGCGTACGTCTGGCGGACATAGCCAAAGAATAGCCACGGCTGGGTCTGACCCGGAACCTTCGCCAAAACCAAAACTCCCATACTACGATAGGAAGGAATCCCAAGATCATTCTTAGTGATGATCCATTCGCCTGTATCCAGAGCGGATTTCAGAATTGTCGCGCCTGGAATCTTGGACTTGACCGCCGCTGTCACTTTCGCTTCCAATGCTGCATTTTTCTTGCCGCCCGGGAACTTCCACTTGGAGGCGCTGCTCGTCATCGCGCTTTTCAGTGAAGCGACTTTTTCTTCCAGCGGCTTGAGAGCGTCCGCTGGCATAGTTTTCCCCTCTTCTGCATACATCGGCGCTACGGCCTTTCTAATTCCGGGAATGTAGTCCTTCGTAATAAAGATGTCGCGGGCCAGCGGCCAAGCAACCCAGCCGTTCCTTTTCACACCTGCGATTGCCTTATCGATGTCCTCGATTTTGTAGCCGACCCACTCCCCTGCTCGCTTTGGAGCCGCGGTTTTTAAGTCGGAGGCGGGGCTGTGTCTTTTAAACAACTGACGCTGCCGACGACA
>JAFAFM010000071.1 GCA_023423495.1 Armatimonadota bacterium | reverse complement strand
GGCAAGAACTTGGTGGGGTGCCTGCCGGATGGCTTGAGTTCCTACATGGAAATGCTGATGCCGAAAGCGGACGGACTGACGCCAACCGCCTACCTTGAATCCATTTCGGACAACGTAGAAATTGTGGACTTAAACAATCTTATTTTGATTCGGCCAAAGGAAGCTGCATCAGCTCGAAACGAGAGGTTTGACCGAGTGTCGCTCCAGCAATTTATTCGGTCTACCGAAGCTAAGGGCTCGGTGAGTTTGGATGATCTGGCAGCCTATGCCCAGAAGTCCAACAATCCGATGGAAGACGGCGGCCCGATGATGTACTTTATGTTCTTTGCGCCCAATGCAGTCCAGTCGGGCATGGGCGGCATGGTTAGCTGGGACATGCTGCGCTTCTATGGAGGCCTAAGCCCCCTGCAGCGACAAAACATGGCAAACGGCACCCCGCTTGCATTCAATCAGTTAAATCCGATTCAATTGGCCGCACTCCGACAAATGACGTTCGGACCCGAGACAGCACTAGCGGTCGAAGATGCAAATGCACCGAAGCTTGACTTTGAAATTCCCAGTTTCATGCGAAGCGCGATGTTCGGTCAAATGGGTAATGACTACCGGTCGGAACCAACTGAGCTAATGCCAAGTGGTCTTCCCACCAATGGTTACGTTGAGTTGAAGCTCACGCAAGACCAAGTCGCCAAGCCTACGGGCAACGTGCCATCGGTGATGGGCAATGCACTGCTAGGCCCGGATGAACTGGCATTGTTCAAGCTCTTCAAAGAGCTGCCCGGCATGGAAGCTGTCGGCGGAATGATGCCGACGATCGACGAAGTGAAACTCGGAGAGCGTTCCGTTTACGAATTCACCTTCCGGTATGCACCGGGCGTCAGCATGAACAAAAGTCTGAACGACGATAAGATCTCGGCGAATGCTCCGACGGTCCGGATGAGCAACCTTCCGAATGCTTTCGCCAAGAAAATCGAAGAGCGCTTGGCGGCCTTCAAGAAAATGCCGTTCTTTGACCCCGCTATTATTGGAGGCGGCCGCAGCGGCGGACCTCCTCCTCCGACAGACTAGGAGAACCTGTCTTTTAATTCGCTTCGCAGTTGCTGATAGTCTTCGTCGCTCACTTCCCACATAGCAACGATCTCGTATTCAGTGCCGTTCTGTAGGTCGTGCACCGGATTTCCATCTAGCGTGAGCGAATCAAGCGATAAAAGTGCCCCGCAAGCCTTGCCCATCGGATGTATGTAGGCAGCTAGAAAATCCGCTGCGGCGGCTTCCTCGCTGGCCACGATGCGTTCACGGGCAGTAGCAAACGGCACTCCGAAATCAGACTCAAGCTGGCTGGAAGTATTCTTCCAGCCGCAGACAGCTTGCCCGGCTCGGTTCGCTGAAGACCTCGATTGCTTTGATCAATGCCTCCGCGGTATCGATCGACGTGACACACGGCACGCCGGTCTCGATGCACGCACGGCGGATGCGGGCTGCCTCGCTCTCGCTCGTCTCAGTGAGGGACGGGGTGTTGACCATTAGGCTCACATGCCCCTCGAGAATCAGGTCAAGAATATTGGGCGACCCCGCCTGAATCTTGTTCACCGTCCGACACGGCAAACCTGCGCTTTCAAACGCCGCCGCTGTCCCCGGCGTGGCCGCAAGCTGCCGGCCGCTGGCGTGCAGCCCCCGAGCAATCTCAACCGCGGTCGACTTATCTTCATCTCGCACGGTGATAAGCACGCACCCATCCCCCTTGAAGTGAATTCCGCTGGCAACCATTGCCTTGTAGAGGGCAGCCTCGAAGGTTCGATCGATGCCCAGGATTTCGCCCGTCGACTTCATCTCGGGCCCCAAGCTGGGTTCAACGCGCGAAAGCTTTTGAAAACTGAAGACTGGCGCCTTGACGGCATAAAGCAGCGGCTCGGCTCGAAGCGGTCCTTCCTTGTCCGGAGCAAAGTCTGCCTCGGGAATAACCCGGCCGCGCACGCTGGGTTTCGCGGAGGATTCCAAGCCAAACTGCTCCGCGAATTCATCCAATGCGCACGCCGGGCTCGCTGAGGTCGCCGAAACTTCCCTGACCAGCTCCCACAGTCCGCTGGTGTAGCCCAAGTCTTTGAGTTTCTGGCCCATCATGCAGCGCGTTGCAAGGTCCACCATCGGAATTCCTGTGACTTTGCTGAGGTACGGCACCGTACGAGATGCCCGAGGGTTAACCTCGAGAACATAGGCGGTCTCGTCTTGAATGACGAACTGGATGTTCATAAGGCCCTTGACCCCGAGCGCCCGTGCAATTTCGCATGCACTGACCACCATCTGAGCCTGGACTGACTCACTCAAGGACACGGGTGGGTAGACGGCCATCGAGTCTCCGCTGTGGACACCCGCTCGCTCGACATGCTCCATAAGGCCAGGAACGAGAGTATCTTCCCCGTCGCTAATAACGTCGACCTCGGCTTCCTTACCGAGCAGGTATTTATCGACGAGCACCGGCTGACCCGGATTGGCATCCTCCGCTTCTTTATAGAATCGATTGAGGTGATCTTCCGAAAAAACGATCTCCATAGCCCTTCCCCCAAGCACGAAGCTTGGTCGAACCAGAACTGGGTAACCCACTTCCGCCGCGATTTCTCTTGCTTCTTCCAGAGATGTGACGGCTTTGCCGCGTGGACGAGGGATTCCGAGCTTTTCTAGGAGCGCATCGAATTGCTTGCGATCCTCGGCCATGGCAATCGCTTCAGGCGACGTCCCCAAGACCTTGATGCCGTTCTGCTGCAGCCCCTCCGCAAGATTGATTGCCGTCTGGCCACCAAATTGGCAAACCACTCCGATTGGGCTTTCGTGCGCGATGACGTCCAGCACGTCCTCAAGGGTTACCGGCTCGAAGTACAGTCCATCACCCGTATCGAAGTCGGTGGAAACTGTTTCGGGATTGTTGTTGACGATGATGGCTCGATAGCCAAGCTTTTCGAGGGCCCACACGCAGTGCACACAGGAGTAATCGAACTCAATTCCCTGGCCGATGCGGATGGGGCCGGAGCCAAGGACGAGGACGGTGGGCTTCATTCCAAGTGTTTATTGTGGCACAGAGATAAAGGGCTTACCGGCGTTAACGATCGATTGACCCAGTCCGACCTTTGCTGGTCTATCACCGTAACAAATGACGGTCTTACCGCGTCCTTATTCACGATGTCTTTGACCCTACTTTCCCTCTTCGTCCTTGCTGCCGGGCAGAGTGTCGATGGCGTGAAGCCCATAGCGGACTCAACACCGAAATATGCTCAGGCCTTCGCCAAACAAGCAAACGACGATCCAAAGATTCTTGAAAAGGCCGATCCGTTTCTGACGTCATTCTTCCTCTCCAAAGCCAAGAGCATGGCGCCCCTGACTCAGACCAAGTATTCCGCCGCCCAAATAGGGATTTGCGGCATCATTTTGAACCTATTCGACGAGGAACTTGGAACGGCCATCAAAACACCTGCAGACAGAATCTCCAAGGGAAGCAAAGACTTCGATTCCTTCACCGAGGCTGAGCAAGCCGCACTCACAAAGCGAATTGCCGCTTCTCCACTTCTTATCGACATCAAGCCAGGGACGACAAAGGAAGAGATTTGGAAATACTTCGCTGGCACCTATGTCGGCATGCTGCAAGCCAGGACAACCCTTTGGCATATCTCTCCGAAGGAGCCCATTCTTTTAAAGTGGATTGCGGAAGACTTGAAGGGTTGCGCCGAACATGCAGCCAAGCCCGAAGCTTCGTCCATGCCTGAAGTGGCTTCGGCGATGAAAGGCTTAGCAAGATTCAATGGCAAGACTCTAGACCAGGCGACAATGCGAGAAATCGGGCAACAGTTGGAACTCACCTTGAAGTCCGCCACTCCAGCCAAGTACCGTTGGTGAGCCG
>JAFAFM010000031.1 GCA_023423495.1 Armatimonadota bacterium | reverse complement strand
GGTCTATCATCACTCGTTCACGTTCAAAGACGTCCCTCTCGGGCTGGTCAGGGAGATCAAAGCATGGCGAACCGCCCACCCTCAGATCCGGCACGGCTCTTTGGAAACGGGGATCATCTCTATTGCTTATCGCGACGAACGTCCTTCCTCGGCGAACCCTGTTCAAGCTGCCAACGAGCCAGTTTTTGTCTCGCGAATCATCCAGCTATCCTGGCTGGAGCGCCAGTGGCGCGCGCTGAGCGTCAAATTCGGCTGGTCCAAACCTCCGAATGGCAGGTTTGAAGTGGTTCGGGTTGGGCGGTAGATAGAGTGCAAAACGCGGCTCGAAGTCGCGTTGGTCCAGATTGGATTAAGCCTTTTGGAACTTGCACTAGAGCTTCACAAACGGGTATCTCATTATCAACATGAGATTCAAGCTTTCCCTGTCCGAAAGGATGATCCTGCACAATCAGCATTTGATCCTGTCGATCATCGATCAGGATAACAAGAAGGAACACGAGAACGCGATGAAAGCTCTTCAATCGGGCTATGAATTCGATATAGACCGGCTAGCGGACGGGTTTTCGGACGGCTTTTCTGAAGACGATTGCAAGGAAGTTAGAGAGATTATGGAAATGAACTATCAACTTGAGGAGGCTGCCAGGCGTCACGGACTCACCTATCAGTTTGATGGCTTCGACGGAAACAACGAATCAGAACAGTGCGCATATGCACGACACTGCTGGCAAGATCGTGGGGAATGGGAAGGATTGAGTGGCGGTCGAGACAAACTCAATAGTCACTCGCGATCAATGGATAGACACCGCCGCATGCTGAACGAATGGCGGAGAATCGAAGATGAGCTTAAGACTGGAGGCCCCTGGAACGGGTTAACTAAGGAGCAGGCAGAGCGTCTCATTGAAGCAGGTAACTTTCGATAGGCCCCGATTAAGTCTTCAAGTGTAGATGGACCTACAGCCCCTTGATTACTCCAACACGGAGTTCCTGAGATCCGGGACGCAAATTGCCCGAATTCTAACGGAGCGGTGGGTCCACAGACATCTATTCTGCCCCGCATGTAGCAGTGATCGGCTTATGCCGACACCAAACAACACTCGCGCGATAGACTTTGAGTGCGAAAAATGTCACGCTCCATTCCAATTGAAGGCTTCACGAAAGGCCTTCAGCGGTAAAGTTGTCGACGGTGCGTACGCATCAATGATGTCTGCGGTCAAATCTGCAGCCGTTCCGCATCTACTCCTAATGCAATACAGCCTGGATACTGGCGTTTCACATCTCCAGGCAATTCCATCGGGCCTTATAGTGCCTCATCTTATCGAAAGGCGTAATCCGTTGTCCACGAGCGCACGGCGAGCGGGGTGGATTGGATGTAACATTTTAATCTCCGCGATACCCTCCTTCGGCCGAGTCGACGTTATTCGCAATTCGACCTGGATGGATCAATACTTAGTACGGGAATCGTTCAGAGTAGCGCAACGACTTTCATCAGGTTCGGTATTAACTCGTTCGTGGCTCGTCACTGTAGGGAAAATCGTCGATGAACTTCCTGATGTTTTCCTTCTAAATGATGTGTACTCCTACGAGAACGCCCTTATGGAGAAGTTTCCAAGCAACCGGAACGTTCGAGCTAAAATTCGCCAACAACTCCAGATTCTGCGCGATAAGGGGAGAATTGCATTCCTTGGGGCAGGTATGTACCAAAAGGTTTGTTAGGCAAGCGTGAAACAGATAAATCCTAAAGATTCCCAAAGTACCTACCGATAACTCTTGTTAGGTCCTCGCAAGAGGAGCGAATCTAACAATAGGAGCATAAAAGGAAAGACTGGGCTGGACGGTTGCCAAAAGACTGAGAAACACCGCTCGAAAGGCGGAAAACTTCGAAGAATCGGGGCAAATAGGTTCAAGGACGGCGGGAAAGGACGAGAGATCGGCGGGAAAAAGAGTGTGGATGAGGCCGAAAAGGCTTTGGAAGCCCCAAAAACAATCTTGGAAACGACGATAAAGGCTTTGGACAAAACAGAAATGCTCTTTGAAAAGCCATCAAAAGGTTTTGCAGAGACAAGAAATGCTTTGGACGGGGCAGAAAAGCTCTTGGAAGAGGCCAAAAACCTCTTCAATGGAGCGAAAACTCTCACTTTTTCACCAAAACCCAAGACCACAGAGCTGACATAAGAAGACGATCACTGACGGCGGGAGAGGTCGGGCAGGGTTCGGGAATGGCCGGGAGCGGGCAAACGCGACGAGGACCGAGGGCGACTTTGGTCGGTTGGAGTGTACGCCAGTACCCAAGATGGTCAGCGATGGAGCGTTCCGACCTGAAGGTCTTTCATATCCATCAAATGAATACGAACTTTGAAAACTTGACCGACGCCCAAGCGGCGACGGTCGCCAACACCATGAAGACCGCGATCACGGGCGACGAACCGGCTTACGGCCTGTTGCCGGCTGATACCACGGCGCTGAATGGCGATCTGGTGGACTTCAACAAAGCCATCAACGATGCCGCCATCGCCCGCGCCGCGTCTTTGGCCAAGACTCAGGATAAGGAAGCCAAGCGCACCGCCCTGAATCAAGAGCTCTCTGAGCTGGCGAAGAAGATTTACGCGACCCCGACCGTGACCAACATGATGTTGGCCGAGGCGGGCCTGTCGCCTCGATCCACCGCTCGGACCAAGGTGATCCCGGTTCCGCCCAGCGACATGGTTGCGAAGGCGTTTTCCAACACCTCGGTATCCCTGAGCTGGAAGCCGAACGGCAATAAGTACGGAGTTACCTATATTGTCGAGACGCAGGCCGAGGGTGGCGAGTGGACGTTCTTGACCAACACCACCAAGTGCAAAATTTCGGTCGACGGCTTCGAGCCTGGCGTTTCCGCCTGGTTCCGAGTCCGAGCGAGCAAGAACGACTTAACCAGTCTGCCGAGCGATAGCGCGGCCATCTACCATAGCGTCGTACCACCGAGCATTCAGCTTGCCGCTTAGGCTCCGGTACTCCCGTTCTGCTCCCCTCCCCTGGCCATTGGGAGGGGATTTTTGTTTATTTGGAGAATAGAAAGAGATGCCTCGAAAGAAAGATCCGTCGGTGATCGACGACGCATTTGAAATCGCTCAAGCTAAGCCAGTCGCGGCCCTTGTGCTGAGCGTAATTCTGACTCTCACGGTTGTTGCGCTGAAGTGGTTCTGGTTTCCTATCGGAAAGGACACGTGGGTCCTCGCCGCATTCGTGGGACTATTCGCCGTCAT
>JAFAFM010000207.1 GCA_023423495.1 Armatimonadota bacterium | reverse complement strand
GTTTCTTACTCATCCAAGGAAAGGAGTTTATCAAACCTACGGAATTACTGGTTTTTTGCCGATATTGAATTTGCGAGTTCGGTACATGGGGCAATTTGCAACGGGCGATTTTGTGGGAACCCAAGTAAAAGCTCAGCGTTGGTTCGATTCTAGGGAACTAGAGGGCAAAGTGGACCAAGTGACGCTGGGTCAGATCTTCGTGAGCCAAGCGGGAGAACCATGGCAAGCGGCAGGTGACCGATTTATCTTTCATCTGGAGGGGAACCGAAGCCGGGCACGAGTTATCGCCGAATATGTACGCTTCGAAAATGGCCGACATGTATTCAAGAGGATTAGTCACCTGGAATATCAACCTCCACGCCACGAACTTCGGCACCCGGTAGACGGTGTCCTGGTCGAGATTTGTATGGGTGAACAGCGGGAAAGGGCTTTTGTGGCCGATGTATCGGCCTCTGGGCTTGGCATTCTTACCGACCATCAGTTGATGCGGGGTCTTGAACTAGACGTGTGCCTGGAAGCCGATTCGACAAGATCTATTCAGGCAGAGGTGCGCTACTCGGTCAAGTCAACGTTGGCTCCGACTCTCTTCAGGACCGGACTTAGCGTTAAATCGCCAGATTGGGGTGAAGGAGGGCTATGGACCCGTTTCCTAAGGGCAGCTTGAACGATTTCGATATTTCCAGCCTTCTCGGAACCCGGTGCCGAATGCAAAGGCATTCAGACAGCAAATTCTTCGCTGGCTGGATAAGCTACGCGGGCCACGGACAGCTGGTTGTCGAAACCATGCAGGCCACCAGCATTCATATAGGGGACACCTTCTTTTTGGAAACTCCTCTTGGCAGGCTCCACGTCACGTTGAGCTGTGCCGTCGGCGGAGTTCAGGGTCGGGCAATTCGACTTTTGGTCCTCGGGGCTCCTGAATTCACGGCGACGGGTCAAGCTCCCCGATTTAGCGGCGAGAACATCGTACTAGCCGTTCGGTGCGACGATTTTGAGGGAGAAGTCGCGGTCGTGGACGTGTCCACAACTGGCATAGGATTCACCATCGCCAAGAAATTAGAGAAAGACTCTTGGGTTGCACTGTTGGCATGCGTGGGACAGGTGTCCATCGAGAGCCAAGGGACAGTGCGCTATTGCAAGCCAGTCGAGAATTCTGACAACATATTCCGAGTTGGAGTGCACTTGGAATTCGACGATCGTCTTTCCAAAGCCCGATGGCAGCAAATGATTCAGCGCGCCTCAACCGGCAGCGTGGCCGCTTAAGATCTACTTGTTGGCGAGCTTCTGGCCTTCGATTCGGTTCAGCTCGATATAACTTCGCCACTGCGGCGGAACGTCGGTATCCACAAAGATAGCGGTGACGGGGCACTCCGGCTCGCAAAGGCCGCAGTCGATACACTCGTCAGGGTTAATAAACAATTGATCGTCGCCTTCATAAATGCAGTCGACCGGACAAACGGTCATACAGGACTTGTCCTTAACTCCGATACAAGGTTCTGCGATTACGTAGGGCATAGGCTGACCCCTCAAAGGGAGGCCAAAGTTTATCACAAGTGAATTTGGCGCTGTTAGGCGTGGTGCCCATACAGGAACCGACGTGCATACCAACTGGCCATTTGCACCACGTCCTTTTCGACCCGTGCCCGCAGCTCGTTCAGCCCAGCGAGGAATAGGTCGGCAATGGGTTCGATAGGCTCTGGATTAAGCTCTCCTCGCTCAATTCCCTCAATAAGGATTTGGCAGAGAGGCTCATACACCTTCTGAAAATAGTGGCCGTAAGCGGCTTCACGGGACGCGTCTCGCTCCAACTGGGCAATGTCCTTGACAAACTGTGTCAGATCCAGCTGGACAGTGCTGAAGAACATCGAAGCAAAGGCCGCCAAAGCTACTTCGAGGGATTCGAAACGACGAATTCCCAGTTGCAGAGGAGCAAATACCGCCTCAGACCAAGCCACATATAATCCTTCTTTGTCCTTAAAGTGGTAATAGAGCGTCGGAGGTTGAACTTCCGCTTCCACCAGGATGGGGGCAATCGAAACTTCGTGGTAAGGACGGTGGCCAAAGGACTTTGCCGCCGCCGCCAAAATCTTGTCTCGCCCACTCATTGCTGCCGAATATTATCGGTTTCCGCCATCAAGATGCGCAATTCAACAGATTCGACCTACGGAACCATCGTCTAACGAGGCAAAATATAGCTAAGTGGCGTAGGACCACATGGAATCGAAATGATCACTCTTACCGAACGAGCATCAACCGAACTCAAAGAACTTTTGCAGTCTCAAGATCAAGCCGGCGCGGCCCTTCGCGTCTGGGTCCAAGGTGGCGGATGCAGCGGGTTATCTTACGGCATGGCGCTGGATAGCGACACGCCCGACGAGAGCGACCAGATTTTCGAGCAGGACGGCATCAAGATTTATGTGGACCCGCTGAGCCTTAACTACATGAGCGGCAGCTCGGTGGACTACGTCGACGACGTGCTCGGTGGCGGCTTTAAGATTGAAAATCCGAACGCAGTAAGCGGTTGCGGATGCGGCTCTTCCTTCAAGACCGCAGATTCCGACGGCGCTCCGAGCGGCGGATGCGGCGGCTGCAGCCACGCTAAGTAACCCTTAGACGAGCAGGTTGTCGCACTGACGCTGAAAGATCGCATGGACATACTCAGCGATGGCCATGCGGTCAGCGTGATTTTCCGGGATAAATCTCAGACCGGAAGTAAATAGCCCGCTTTCATCCATTGTTTTACAATGCCGTACTTCAGCGCGTAAACCAAGGGGTGCTCCCTCACCGCATCCGACGCGAATCGTGCACTGCTCACCTACGGGGAGTGGCGCTTTCGAACGCAATTGAACCCCGCCCAGGCTGATGTCGGCGATAACGGTGTTGATGCCGTCGGTTAGGCCGTCAAACTTCACGACGGCGTAGTCGAGTATTTCGTATCGAAGGTATCGCCTCTTATCTGGCTTTACGGTGTTGCTCAAAAAGATCTTCCTTGTCCCTGCATTTTGCCGACGCTCCATCATTGCGGCCCAGGTTCACTTACCTTTAAAATTTCGGCTGTTTGGGAGCCAATCTCAGGGTCCAATCACTAGGATTTTAACCAGAAATGGAAAGGCCCACGCTGCTTCAGCGTGGGCTTTCTCTGTCCGTGTGTGGCTTACTTGATTGGCGTGATTAGAACGTGGCCCGTTTCCGGATCGAATTCAATGTTCACCTTGAGAGTTTCTTGGATGAAACTCAGGGGAACGATCGTACGGCCGCGATCAATGAACGGGGCAACTTCCATCTCGACAGTGTTCCCGTCAACCTTGGCGTCCTTATTGCCGATCCAAATGAAGATCTCTCGACCTTCTGCCTTGGCCTGCACCAGCTTTTCGAATGCCTTCCACTTCACCTCGCCTCCCGCCTTCTCTAGTAGATGGCGAATCGGGGTGAGCGGGATACCATTCTCGACGCGCGGATTGACGTCAAAATCAACCGTGCTCTTGTTGTAGGAAACCACCAGATTTGGCAAGTTCGGCAGCTTCGTACCCTTGTTTACCGTTATCTTGGGCGAAGCAGTTTTGACCGGCACCGTCGCCGCAACGTTGGATTTGATCACGTTGGTTGCCGCCACTGTCGCTTTGCTGGACTGTGGGTTGAGGGCGAAGCGCGTTCCCGTCGGCGTGAGGTGCTTCGGCCCCGTTGCTGCACTGCTGGCCTTAACCGTGGACTTGGTGCCGCTGGTGTTGCCGAGCGTTGCGTGAGTTGGATTCTGAGCAACGGATGCCGGTGCCTTCGGGGCGACGACGGTTGACTTCAGGGCAACTGCATCGGAAGAGACGCTCGTGTTCTTGAGAGTTGCCGGCTTGGACGTTGTCGCGCTCGTCGGATTGGAGGACGGCTTAATGTCTACGTTTCGATTTGTCCGACCGCCAGGGTTGTTCACGAAGACTTTGACCTTGCGGGTCTTCATGGTCTTGCTGCTCTCGTCGACGACCCAGGCTTCCAACTCGTGCCAGCCATTTGCCTCGCGCGCTGTATCCCAGAGATACGTGAACGGCGGGACGTTCATCATGGCCTTGAATTGGTTGTCGATGAAGAAGCTTACGTACGTGTTGCGAAGCTCACGGCCGAACCCGACCTTGATCTCCACTGGCCCTTGAACCGTGGCGCCCACCTTGGGGCCAGCCAAGAACACGGGGCTGTTCGCACCATCTTCCGCGGCAACGTTGGACTTCTCAGTGCCGACCAGTTTGCCATTCTTATCGAACAGCGACACTTCGACAATGTTGTCGCCATCGTTTAGCGTTGAGAGATCCAGCGTAAAGTTGGTCTCGCCAGTCGGCTTGCCAGAATTGACGGAGCGAGTCCCCAAACTCACACCGTTTAGTTTCAATTCTACGAGTGCAACACTGGCGCCCGAGTAACGAACAGTCAGCGTTGGGCTGTTCAATGCGCGATCGATCACGATTTTGACGTCGAACATGAAAGCATTCGCCGCCACGCTCAAAACCGCCATCCCTGCGAGGATGCACATCCGTCGAAGGATTCTTTTGGTCATAGACATATCCACCGTACCCACAATATCCCGCAGTGCGGGAAAGTCGAACTATTCTTGCACGCTTGGAACACTTTGTCAAGCTGCAACGTACAGACCTAATTCAGTGCTCAATTCGTTCATAGGATTATAGGGGCAAAATAGCGGACATGCTTTCCATCATTTGCGGCCTCATCATGGCCCCTGCCGCTCCTCGGGAGCTCGCCGACTTTCTTGCCAAGAAAGATTCTTCCACATCTTGGAAAGTCATTCGCGAAGACAAGGGCCAGATGGAAGTGGAATTGGTCAGCCAGACATGGCAGGGTGCCCCGTGGAAGCACGGCATCCTGGTGCAACAACCGCCGAAGGTGGAATTTAAGGGCACTGGCATTCTTTACATCACCGGAGACGGCCCTTTCGAAGGCGACCGAACCCAGATTCGGCTTTTAAGCGCGGCGACCGGAATGCCGGTCATCATGCTGTTCGACGTCCCCAACCAACCACTTTGGGATATGCGAGACGACGACCTGATCGCGCACACTTTCGAGAAGTACCTCGAAACGAAAGATCCAAGCTGGCCACTATTGTTCCCGATGACCAAAAGCGCAATTAAAGCGCTGGACGCCGTATCGGACATCACCAAGGATTCGGACAATCCGCTTAAGAAGTTCGTGGTTACCGGCGCAAGTAAGCGTGGCTCGACTACGTGGCTGGTGGGCGCTGCGGGAGATAAACGAGTTGTGGGCATCGCGCCAATGGTCTACGACAACCTGAACATTCCCTCGCAGATGAAGGGCCAAATCGATAGCTGGGGCAAGTACAGCGCAATGATCGAGGACTATACGCGCCGGGGTTTGCAGGCCAAGTTGGAAACGAGCGTCGGGCAGAAGCTCTCGCAGATGGTGGATCCTTTCTCTTATCGGGACAACATTCGCGTCCCGACGCTCATCGTGAACGGGGCGAACGATCCTTACTGGACCGTGGATGCGCTTTCAAAATACTGGATGAGTCTGAACCAGCCGAAGTGGGCGCGAATTATTCCGAATGTTGGACACGACTTGGGCGGTGGGTTCCTCGCCATAGAGGCTGTCGGCATGTTCGGCCGGTCGCTAGCGGGCGCATTCAAAATGCCATCTTGGACCGCTACTGCTTGGCGGGAGGGCGAAGCCATTACCGTGCAGTTCGATATTCGCTCCCCCGGTTTTATTCAGGGGAAGGTCTGGACGAATACTTCCAGCTCTTTAGATTTTCGGGAGTCGAAATGGACACAAGCGGCCGAAATCGCCATTTCCCAACCAACCGGGGAATCGGGAGCAACCCCCAGGGCCAAAATCGCCGCGCCCATCGGCGAAAATGTCGCGGTCCTAATCGAGGCACGCTTCAGGTTTGGAGGGCGAGATTTCAGCCTAACTCAGCCCGTGAAGGTGTTCAAAAAATAGCGCTTATCTTCGATGCTCAGCGACGATCACGGAAGCTATGCCGCCCCGCACGTTGAATTTTCCAGTGACTTTCATATAACGGGGACTACACGCCACTACTAGCTCATCTAAGAGTCGATTCGTTACCGCCTCATAAAAGATGCCTTCATTCCGAAAACTGTAGTAATACAGCTTGAGGGATTTTAATTCCAGGCACAGCTGGTCGGGGACGTATTCCAGTTCAATCGTGGCAAAGTCGGGCTGACCGGTTTTTGGGCAAACGGACGTAAACTCGGGGCAGATATGCGCGATCGTATAATCACGATGCGGAGCCGGGTTTGGGAATGTCTCGATTTGCGGCATTGGAACGATTAAATTGTACCGACCAGAACCGAGTGGTAGGGTCAAACGACCATGGCGCTTCCCGAATCGTTGCTTGCGAAGTTACAGGCTGCTAAGGGCGAGCGCCGCCCGGTGCGACAGGCACCGAATACCCCACCCGCCTCTCGGGGCTAAGACCGAACGCGAACACCGTCCCCTCAACCTTTTGATTCATAGGCGAAGATGCTTGGCCATTCACGATTCTTCCACCTGGAAGCGGCTTTCCCAGGGGATAGACCATATCCGCTTGCGCCGTAAAGAACAGATTCTCCTGCCGGAAATCGCCGAATAGCAACCCACTCTGCCATGACAGGTCATCAGCGTTGGCGAAAACGCTATCTGAAAGAGCTTCCTGAAAAAGCTGACGTTGTCTCGAGGTGAGAGACCCAGCTGAGATTGGAGTTCCAGCCAACACACTGCGGCGCTGACGAGCCGAAAGCGCGCCGTAAAACCTAAGGGCGGGCATTGCACGGGTCAATGGCAAGGTGCTGAAGTCCACGGATGGCGGAAATCCAACTTTAAAGGACAACGCCTGGGCCGTCGTGAGTTTCGTTGCGAAGTCGGCATAGTCGTCCAACTTTAACGGTCTGGAATTCGCGGTTTCTTCAAGAGATCTAAGTTGGCTCTCTGGGATTTCGCTGAGTCGCTTTCGCCAAAATCCGCCATGCCGAACTAGCAGCCAGTCCGAATCCAGTCTTACCTGGTGGTTGTCATAACGAGTCAAGGTTTTGACCAACCCTTCAATAGTCGAGATTTGACTCAAATTGGCGCCTGCTGGGCTGCGAAATCCCTCAGCCACGCACGGCAATGTGGTTTGCTCAAAGACCTCTTCCAAGTAATCGGCGAGCGTGAGAGTTCGCCGGCCCCTGCCATCATTGCCGAGGAGCTTGGAAGTATCCAGAGGTTTCTTGAGAGCCTGTGCCGACGCCAGTTGTTCGTCAGGCGTGGGCCAGGAAAGGACTGCCTTGGAGAAGGGGAGGTCAGCAAGCGGCTCAGGTGGTTTTAAGTAGGGAAGTGGGCGGACCACAAGCTTGAACCCCGTAAGAGCGCCTTCCGGGCCCTTGCTCGTCCGAAACACCGTTTGCTGCAAGGTCGTGTCGAACATCACGGCAATGCGCAGCAGGTTGTCGGAAGCTGTCTTCCCCGGAGCTTCTGCCGTGAGTACCTGTCCCCGCCAAAATGCGGTCCACCCTGGGGCGGCTAGTCCACGGAACAGATCTCCTGCCAAGCGCTTGCGGTCATCCAAAGCAGTGAGAAGCTCGTTCCGTTCAGCAGCTACTTCTCGAGCCGAGGCGCCGCTTTCCTTCAGTGCCTGGAGTCGAGCTTGTAACTCTTCCAGTGGCGTCGCAGTCTCCTGAACCAATTCATCGATATCTGTTTTTGCGTGCTTCTGAAGAAGCCTGTCCTCGTCCGCCAGGTAGGTCTTCATTTCGGCCGCCGCTTTATGAGCCTGGATCAGCCGATAGCCTCCTTCTTCAGCCTTCCATTCGCACCCCAGCACGTCTGCCATTTTCTCCATCACCCTGGAACAGGGCTGATCCTTCACGAAGACGGTGACTTTTAGGGCAGCGATGTTTGGAGCAATGGCGAGGACCTTGTCCGTCTGCTTGTCGATCTCCGCCACAATCTCTCCAACGGCTGAATTTTTCGCTCGTAGTTCCAGGAGGAAGTTTAGTTTTGCATCGCTCCTAAGCTCGGCCGGTCCCGCAATTTGCGGTAGCGATAACACGACCAAGAGTGGCGCGAAGAGGCTCATCGCAAAATTGTACGAACGAGATGTTGCCGCGTGTTGCTCATTTGAAGCCGAAATGTGCAACACCCGTCCACGCTAGGTAACACTACATCTTGTGAATGGCGTGGCCAACCGCATCTTCGTAGGCTTCCAACATCGCCTCCGAAAGTGTCGGATGGGCGTGGATGGTTTGGGCCATGAAGTCAGAAGTAGCCTCGAGTCTGAGTGCTGCAACTCCGGCGGAAATCATGTCGGTCACGTGGGGGCCAATCATGTGCACACCGAGAACTTCGCCGTACTTCTTTTCGGCGACGATCTTGACGAAGCCGTCCTGCTCACCAATAGCCATTGCTTTGCCGAAGATTCGGAAGTTGGCTTTACCTACGACTACGTCGTAGCCTTTTGCTTCGGCTTCGCCCTGGGTTAAGCCTACCGATGAGACTTCGGGAACGGTGTAAACGCAGTTCGGCACGGCCTTGTAATCCATCTTGTTCTGCTGCCCCAGAACCGCATTTGCCGCCGCAATGGTGCCTTCATTGGAAGCCACGTGCGCAAGTTGAATAAAGCCACGGACGTCGCCGATCGCCCAAATATTTGGAACATGGGTGACCAGTGTGTCATCCACGACTTCCACGCCGCGCTTGTGGAGTTTGACTCCGATCTTCTCCAGATTCATGCCATCGGTGTTCGCCTTGCGACCAACGCCGAGGAGGATGACCTCCACTTCAACGACTTCAGCCTCAACACCCTTCTTCAGATGGCACTTCCAGCCGCCTTTGACCTTCTCAACCTTCTCCACGGTTGCCCCGGTTTTAACCTTGATGCCTTGCCGCCCGAGCTGCTTGCCCAGTTCCGCGCCTAAGTCCGCATCCATCATCGGGATGAGGTTGGGCATCATCTCGACGAGCGTGGTCTGAGTGCCCAGACCGTTGAAAACATAGGCAAACTCAACTCCCACCGCGCCACCGCCGAGGATAAGCATGGTCTTCGGCGCGGCGCCTTGGTGCGTGGTGACGTCGTCTGAGGTCCATACACCTTCCGCCTTGCCGCCATTCAGGCCCGGAATTGGAATGTGGATGACGGAAGATCCCATCGCCAGGATAAAGTTCTTGGCGCGAATCTTCTCTTTCTTTCCGTCCTTATCGACCTCGATGGTGTTCTTGTCGACGAACGAAGCAAAACCATCCGCGTGGCGGATTCCGTTCTTCTTGAACAGCATCCCGATGCCGCCCCGCTGCGCCATGACAATCTTGTCGCGTCGCTTGGCGAAAGCATCCATATCCATCGAGACATCGCCCACACCGGCAACCGCTAAATCCTTGGCATGCTTGACATTGTTCAGCCTCTCTACCTGGGCGATCATGGCTTTGCTTGGGATACATCCGACGTTCAAACAGGTGCCGCCAAGGAACTGCTTCTCAACACAAACGACCTTCGCTCCGAGCTGAGCGGCTCGAATCGCGGCGACGTATCCGCCAGGGCCAGAGCCAATAACTACGAGATCTGCATCGAATTTGTCGTTCGCCATGAGTTGTTCTTGTTCCTCGGGTTGGGTGATCCCGGAAATCTCTTCGATAAGAGATTGCAAAGCGTGGGAAGCGGCGACCGCAGGACCGTTGGTCGGAGTTAGGTCGATATTGCCGCTATCGGTCATTTGGGATCAAGTGCGCTTTTGGCGCGTTTTGAGTCTACCAGCCTTGTCGGAACCTATGGGTCTTGGGTTACAGTGGAGCGGTGACGCGACTCGGCGCTATCTTGGCAACCGTTGGTCTATGCTGTTTCGCCAGCGCAGACCTCTGGCATCAAGCGAGGCGAGGATCATGGCTTAGCCAAGGCGAGCCCAGAGCCGGCGACGTTAATTTGGCGTGGACACAAATCGTGGTTCGACCCAACCTCGGAAGCAACGTTTGGCAGGCGGCCAAGTTTCTTCAGGGCGACCTGGAAAAGTTGGGTGGCACCAGACCCCCGCTTGGGCGAAGCTTTCAGCCGTACACGTCGACGCGAATCTTGGTCGAAGTCGTTCTAAATCCTCGAGCATCGGAGTCCTACCGGATTCGAACGGATCGGCAAGGAATTGTTGTTACGGGGGCAGATGACCGTGGAGCAGCGTTTGGCATCTATGAACTGTCGGAGCGATTGGGTGTCGATCCCCTTTACATTTGGACCGGCATTACGCCTCGCAAAACCAAGCTGATCGTCAAGAAGGTCGATCATTTTCAGCCCTCGCCAGATGTGCGATGGCGCGGACTCTTCCACGACGACGAAGACATCCTTCCGCTGCCCAGGCGCCAAGATGGCGCTCCGGATCCCAACGGCACTGTTCCCCGAATCTGGTACGAACGATTCTTTGAGACTGCCCTTCGGCTGCGAATGAATATGGTCGCTCCTTGGGTGCGGACGAACCGAAATTACGAGATTCAAAAGTTAGCTTCCGACTGGGGTTTGGCTTACACAAGCCACCACTACGACATTCTTTTGTCTGATCCCTACAAGTTTGGCCGGGGTCTGGCGGCAAAGCGAGGAGTCGACTCCAGATGGGACTGGTTCACAAACCGCGAAGGAATTATTCGGTACTGGCGGGCAGGAGTCGAAGAAAACAGGGGGTTAGAAGCCATTTATCCTATCGGACTCCGAGGCACAAACGACTACAGTTACCGCTTTCCCGCAGATTGGTCTCAGGATCGGAAGATTGAGGCTTACAACGAAGCATTGCGAATTCAGGCTGAACTGGTCGACAGGCTTCTTCCCAATGGATCGCCACGGCTTTTGCACTTCACCATGTATATGGAGATGCTGCCTTTCTTCCAAACCGGCAAGCTCCAGGTCCCGAAGGGCACGATCATCGTCTGGCCGGACGACAATGACGGGAGGATGAGGGGGCTGCCTGCGCCAAATGCCGGCGGTCAGCACGGCGTTTACTATCATCTTGCTTATTTGGGTGGGAGCCTGACCAAACAGGTCCACCAAGTGGTGCCCCCGTCGCGGATCGAGGCTGAGTACCGGAAGATATTCAAGGCGAACGCAACCGCCTACCACCTGGTCAACGTGTCCGAACTGCGCGAGTATGTTCTGGGGACCCGAATGCTCAGTGATTTGATGTGGGATGGCAAGCGGCTCTTGGAAACCCCCGAGGCTGACCGGCGCTTCCTGCGATATTGGTGCCGCGAATACTTCGGAAATGCTCAAGCTGTTAAGGCGGTCGAAGGCTACTTTGATTCGATGAAGCATCCGCTGGATACCCGGGCAGGCGCCATGAAGGTGCTTGGCGCTGTGCCGTCCCTTGTCAAGAAGTTCATGGGCGAGAAATTCGAGCCAGCGGCAAAAGAAACCCTTCCGATGCTGGAACGCCGGCTTGCGGTCTCCAAGGCGTTACTAAAGGACATCCGGAGGGCCAAGTCAGGCATATCCGAAGCGGAGCAGGCGAGGTTCTTTTTTGAAAACATCGAGTTGCCAGCGGCGATCGACCGGTTGAACTGCGCTGCGGCAAATAAGCTTGTTCGCGCAATGTCCGAGGTGGATAGGGCCAAGGCAATCATGCTTTGCCATGGGGCCAAAGCAGACTTGGACGCACTGGATCGGATGCTTCGCCGGGCGGAACGACCGCCATTTGAGCGTTGGTACGGCCACACTTGGATCAATGAGCGGACAAATGTGCTTGTGAGGCCGAAGCAGGAAGTGGACCGGTTGCTAGGGATGATCCATCCATGAGTCTTCATATCATCATCCTCAACCACAAGTTCGGAGACTTTGAGGATCCGTGCAACTACTTCATGCGCGAAATCGCGGACGTGTGGAAAGAAGACGGCCATACCGTTACCGTACAAAATGGTCCGGGTCCGAGGATCGATGCCGACGTGATCGTTAATCATGTTGACTTGACGATCGTCCCGGTGGATTACCTCTCGATTCTCAGGCAATATCCGAAGACCATCAACGGCAACGCAACCGATATCTCCAAGCGGACTGTCAGCAGGAATCTGGTCAGTAAGGGTGATGGTTATGATGGCCCGGTGATCGTTAAGGCCAATCGCAACTGCGCCGGATTCAAGGAGGCCGAGCTTGCTCGCCGTGGCATCTTGGGGCAGCAGTTCCTGCGGACGGTAACCCAATACCAACTCTTTAATCGGGCATCTGAAGTTCCGGATGCCGTATGGCAAGATCGCGATGTCGTCCTTGAGAAGTTTCGCCCGGAAATCCGAAGCGGCTTTTATTGCCTGCGCACCTGGGTGTTCCTTGGGGACGCCGAGACCTGCTCGCTTTCCTATGCGAACGAGCCGCTAATCAAGCAGCGCTCGGTTCTGCATCGACAGCCGATCGATGACGTTCCTGATGACTTGCGTGAGCTCCGCGAAGAACTGGGATTCGACTTCGGCAAATTCGACTTCGCCATTCATGAAGGGGAGACCGTGCTCTACGACGCCAACCGAACGCCGTCGTTGGGAACGTTCTCCCGGGCAGACTTCATGCCCCGAATAAGAAAATACGCCTCCGGGCTGCATAGCTTCGTATGATCGATCAAGCCGAATATTGGAGAAGCATCGCTGAGCGTTGGCGGCACATTGGACCGCCGTTGCGGCCGAGTGAGCAAGATCTTTTTGCGTTCCAATCCGCCCTTCGCGCGAGCGAAGTTCGCACGGCCCTCATTTTGGGGGTCACACCCGAGTTGGAGCGTCTGAATTTTCCGTCCAGCTCGACGGTTTATGCACTTGATCGAACGGAGGGAATGATCCGTGCCATCTGGCCTGGTTCCTTAAAGAGGTGCGTTCATGGCTCCTGGTGTGAGATGCCCTTCGCAGAAAATGTGTTCGACGTCATCTTCTGCGATGGTGGATTTCACCTTGTAGAAAGGCCGCTCGCGCAACGTAATCTCGTGTCCCAACTGGCCAGGTGTTTGAAGCCAGACGGCGCGTTCGTCCTTCGGTTGTTCTCCCAACCGAGCACAACGGAAACTTCGCAGGAAGTGTTGGAAGATCTGCGTTCGGGAAGAATTTCTACAATGAACCACCTTAAAATGAGGTTGGGGATGGCGATGCAGCGGTCGTCCGAAGAAGGTGTCGCCCTAAGGGAGATTTGGTCAACCGTGGACAACGCATTTCCCGAACTCACGACGCTTGCCCAGATGCTGAATTGGCCGCTCGAACAGGTCGTGGCGCTCAACTCTTATCGCGATGCACCCAATCGCTATTATTTCAGTACTACCGAAGAGACGATCGCGGCCATTTGTGGCGTCGGAGAGTTTCGGGTGGAATCGATCTCCGTTCCAACTTACGCATTGGGTGATCGCTGTCCGACAATTCGGTTTCGACGAATCCGCTAATGCGATAATGGGGCATGGATGGCGAGGACGGAAGGCTTCGTGCGCTGGTTCTTTACGGAGGTTGGGAGGGGCACTGTCCCGAAGAAGCCGCGGACTTCGCCAAGTCCGAATTGCTGTTCGACTGCGATGTCCAGACCTCGAATAGCTTGGACTGCCTTGATGCATCCTATCTTCGCGCGTTCGACGTTTTTCTTCCGATTTGGACCTTTGGAGAGATCAACGCCGCTCAGGAACGCGCGCTGTTGACGTGCGTAGAGAACGGCCTCGGAATTCTTGCCTGGCATGGTGCCACGAGCGCTTTTCTGGCCAGCCGTCTGCATAAGCATTTGCTGGGGGGCCAGTTCGTGGCCCACCCGGGCGGCGATTCCACGACCTATCGCGTGGAGTTCTCTTCCACGTCCGAACTCGCTCGAGATCTGGACGGATTCGAACTCACGTCGGAGCAGTACTACATGTTGGTTGACCCGGCAGTATCTGTTATTGCCACGACGAAAATGGTTGCAGAGAGGGAGATGACCTGGTTGCGCGGAGTCGAAGCGCCAGTCGCCTGGACGCGAAATTGGGGCAAGGGCAGGGTGTTCTATTG
>JAFAFM010000319.1 GCA_023423495.1 Armatimonadota bacterium | reverse complement strand
ATTCGGCATTCGCCATTGCCTGTGTCATCGAACCAATAAACACGGCAGGATTGAAACGTGCGATTCGCCTCAAATTTGTAGGCGACCCACTCCTCCGTGCCTTTGTGGTTCCACCACGTGAATCGAGGGATATCCAGGTCCGAGGAAGACTTCGGAACGAGGCCATCGCTGAGGGCTTTCTCCGTGTCTCCCGTGAACTTGTGGCTGAACGTCGCCGGCCGGCTTTCGCGAGGCATTTGAGGCTTGACCCACTTGTGCCCTCCGACGTGCGTAACTGTCGGGAAGACAGTCATCCGCAGCCGGGCGGCACCCATTGGGATAAGGGTGATCTTCTCGCTCGGAGTTTCGACGTGGGCGGGGGCCGGTTGCAATGGAGATGCGAGCCCATACATGTCCAACTGCCATTCCGGAATGCGATGTCCGAACGTTTCCAAATAGACGGGGACATTATCGACCGTCCAAGGTTGTTCTCCAGCCTTAACTGGGCGAACTTTAACTTCAAACTTGGGATCTTTGGGCAGACCGTAATTCCAAGCCGATTTGGGATGGATTTCAAACGCGTCCCAATCGTTCGGTCGATCCAGCTTTCGATACTCCTCCTGGATTCGGAGGGAGTAAGCGAGCGGGCCACGATAGATGCTCAACGTGTTGGGCCGTTGACTCCAGTTTTGGGTTCGGATCGACATTGGCAACTGCAACTCGACCACGTCGCCTTTCTTCCACTCCCGATCCACAATCCCAAAGCTCTTGGCCTTGCCTTGCAGCACGGTTTTGCCGTTAACTTTGAGGGTGGCTCGGTCCGCCCACTCGGGAATACGAAATGAAAGCGGGAATTTGACCTTTCGCTCGGGAGTTACGTGAAACCGAAGAGTGTCCTCGAAGGGGTAGCTGGTCTTGTTCTCAATCTCGACCTTCGTCCCGTCTCCAACTCTAGCCGTCACTCTGCCAGGGGCCAATAACGCGGCGAGAAGGCCATTGTCGTTCGTTGCGAACCAAAGTCGTTCTGCAAAGTAGGGCCAGCCCATGCCGATGTTGTGCTGGCAGCATCGGTGGTCGTTCGGGTCCATCAAAAACATCGGACCGCCATTTTCGATGCCGGGATTCTTGTTTGGGGCATCGGAGACGGCCATATTGCCAGCTTGGAGATACCGGAGTGCCCTCAGATCAGGCGTCATAGTGACCGGCATCCAGTTGAACGTGACATCCTCGGCATGGTCTGCCCACTTAGGGTCGCCCGTGAATTCCAAAAGCAACTCATGGGAATACATCATCTCCGCGATTGCGCAAGACTCCGCCGCCTGCCGCGGATCCGTTCTTCCCTTCCGAGCGTTTTCGTCAGCGCCGTACATGCCGCCCGGCATTTGGCCGTATTCATTCCGGAAGGAGTTTAGGTTTCGCTCAGCCGCCTTCAAGTCCGATGGCTTCTTGCTCAAGAGCGAGAACGTCGCGGGCTCACGAAAGCCCTGGGCGAAGTTGACTCCATGCAGATTGGCCACACCCGAAACCCAATCGTTCCCGGCAAGGTGAACACGCTCGAAGGCCTTTAAAATCTTTTCCTCGCCCGTCCGGTTGTATAACCAAACCAGCGACGCCAACTGGTCGCCGACTCGCTGGTAATGCCAATAGTGCCGACGATCCATCAGGGCTTCCTTGGGCACAGCGTTCAAGTAGTCGACATACTTGAGCATGAGGTCAATCACCCGCTTGTCGCCGGTCGCTTCATAGTAGGTCTGCAACACGTTCTGCGCAAGCATGTTCGGCCAGAAATCTGGCGTGCCGTAGCGGGTTTTCAGATTTGACTCCGGCCCGAACCAGCCGTCTGCCCGCTGGCTTTTCAAAATTCCCTGAATCCACGCCTCACACTCAGCGATCAGCACCGGATCTTTCGTGACATAGGCCAGCGAAACCTGACCCTTGAGCCAATACGGAAGCTCTTCCCAACCTGCACGCTCGGCGGTTCCGTTGCCCATCCACGCGTTGTTCTCGATGTTCAGAAACCGGCTGATCTTTGAAAGTTGCCCGGCAAAGCCTTTGCGCTGCAAGTCTAGTTGGAGACCGAGCCAACCGGTGGCAGTGACATCACCCGACGGAAGTTTCTGCAGTGGACTGGAAGCGAGCGGGGCCCGTTGGTTGACGTAAAAGCCGTTCGGTCGTCTCAGATCCAGTTCGTCGACAAATCTGGCTTCATTCGCGTGAGGCGCGATGGCTAAAAATACGAGAAGCGGAGTCACCTTTCAATTATGTAAGGTCGGGGGATTCCCTGGGTCGGGGAAGAACTTTGCGAAACCCACTGGTAATTTTACGAATTTCACAAAAAACCCCGAATTTTCACCGAACAGTTTTTCGCAAACCTAAGTTTAAGTAAAGGTACCCGTGGGGGTGCATTGCATTAAAGGAGGAGATTCATGCGAATTTCGCGATTCTGTGTTCTGTCTTTAGGCGTAGTTATGTTCGGCGTCGCAAGTGCTGAAATGGGAACGGTAAACGCCGTTTCTTGCGATGGCGATGTTATTACCGAAGCCGTTATTACTCCTAGTGGTAAGGAGCTTTCCAGTCAGTCAATCGAACTGAAAGCGACACCCATCTGATTCCTGGAATGACCATCCATCCGATGCCGGTTGAGATTGTCGAGATGGAGCAGTATTTGCTACTCGATGATCCAAAGAAGGATGAAGAAGAGGAAGACGGTGTACTGGTAACAAAGAAGAAGAAGGGCGGAGATGCCATGGGCATTCTCGGCGCAGTTGCTGGAGTTGGCCTTCTTGGCGGATTAGCCGGTGGAGCTGGCGGTAGCGGTGGCGGAAGCGGCCCTGATGGAATCGGTGGTGGTGGTGGTTTTGGCGATGGCGGTGACTTCGGTGAAGGCAGCGGCAACGTCGAAGTTGTTCCCGAGCCAGCGACCATTGCAGCTTTGGGTATTGGCGCTCTCGCGCTGATGCGAAAGAAGAGAAAGAAATAGGTTTCAACAGGGCGCGTGATATCCACGCGTCCTACCTCTAACCAACATTTACGACTTCGGTCTGCCATCCATGTTGTGCCAAAATTTGGACAATCTGCGCGAGCAGATGGATGATTGGTGATGTTGGCAGTTAATGCAATGCGCAAAAAAGCCCGATCTATGTGAAGATAGATCGGGCGTCTTGCCGGGTGCTAATCTCTTAATAAACGGAGAACAGGGAATCCTGAAGGCCCTGATTCACTTTAAATCCCGTATAGAACGTCTCTCCCGCCAATACTCCATCGACGTTCTTCACCTGCATCTTTGTGGGTACCCACACGCCTCCGACATTCGAGGGTTCGTTATAAAAGAATGTTGCGAGTTGGCGACCCTTCTGGCTGTACCATTCGCGCTTGGTCACATACTTCTTCTGCGGATCGACCCAAATT
>JAFAFM010000270.1 GCA_023423495.1 Armatimonadota bacterium | reverse complement strand
GGCTTGGCCAACTACGAGCTGATCCCCGAAAGGGCTATTGCGCCAAATCTTCGAGTGGGCTTCGGCCTGCAGGGAATTGGAACCGGAAACCCGGGATACTTCGCAACATCCGAAAAAACCTTTAGTCTCAAGGAAGGATCGCTGACTTCCTACATTGGCATTGGCTTCCGGACGAATGAGGACCACACCCACGGACTTGGCGGAGTGAAACTCACGCCCGCCGGTTCCCTATGGACACTCGGTGTTCAATTCGACGGCCACTGGGTTCATCCGTTTGTGACGCTGAGCCTGCGAGATGGCTGGACCGCTGGTGTCTATTTTGTCGAGGGTCGATCCCTCGGTTTACTGATCGGATGGGCCAAGTGACCCGGCGTCACGTGGACGATATACCATACGGGGTATATTGCAATCGTGACGACAGAAAGCAGTAAAGGCATCGACCGTAGGCTCGCCCGATTGGAAGGTCAGGTTCGCGGGATCCGACGGATGGTGGGCGAAGGCGCATATTGTGTCGACATCCTCACGCAGCTAACTGCAGCGAAGTCGGCGCTAGAACAGGTTTCGGCGGCGATTGCATCCCAACACATCCAACACTGCATCCTGCAATCAGAAGGCGCTCATGATCACGCAAAGGCGATGAGCCGCGAAGAATTGTTGGAGGAGATGAGCGAGGTCTTGGGTCGCCTTGTCCGCTAATACCCTTGGGAGTATCATCAGATGAAAACAGTTATTAAAGTAAATGGAATGTCCTGCGGCAACTGCGTGAAGCATGTGACGAATGCGATTCAAGCGGTTACCGGTGTGAGCGACGTCGAGGTCAGCCTCGAAAGCGGCATCGCTACCTTTGATCGCGGCGAGGTCTCGATCGCGCAGATCATCGAAGCGATCGAAGAAGAGGGCTACGAAGCCCAGGAGGCGTAAATTGACCACCCACGCGCACCCTGCGGCAGATGTCCAGGAAACTGTATTAGACATTGAGGGGATGACCTGCGCATCTTGTGTCCGCAGAGTTGAAAAGGCGTTGCTGAAAACCGACGGCGTGGAGTCGGCCAATGTCAACTATGCCACCAACCAGGCAACGGTTCAGCACACACCGACGACCCATCAGGAGAATTTGGTGAAAGCGGTGGAGAATGCCGGCTATGGAGTGAAACACACGCCGGTGGATCACTCCAAGCACTCGGCGGATGAGCATGCCGAGCATCTCCGCGCAGAATCGGAGAGTGAGTTGGCACAAATCCGCACCAATTTGTGGATGGCAGTGTCCCTTACAGTGCCGATCGTGGCCATCTCGATGCTCTGGCATCCGCGTCCAGAGTGGGCTAACATGCTCCTCTTCGTACTAGCGAGCGTCGTCACATTTGTTAACGGCCGAAAATTCTTTACCGTGGCTGGCAAGGCGCTGCTGCATGGCAGCACCACCATGGACACGCTCATTGCGATGGGCTCGGGCGCAGCATGGGCGTATAGCACCTATGCTCTGATCCGATATTCAGGGAATGCGCACCATCAAAGTGAGCACATTTACTTTGAAACGGGTGCAGCCATTGTCACCCTGATCCTGCTTGGCCGCTTCCTCGAAACCAAGGCAAAGTCCCGAATGTCCGACGCGATTCGGAAACTGGCGGGCCTCGCGCCCAAGGAAGCTTGGAAGGTCTTGGCGACCGGCGAGGAAGCATTGACGCCCCTCGATCAAATTCAAGTCGGGGACCGCATCCGCGTTAAACCAGGTGAGCGGATCGCCGTCGACGGGAGCGTGGAATCGGGTGAGTCCTATGTCGACGAATCGATGATTTCCGGAGAACCAATTCCCGTGTCCAAAACAGCAGGCTCCGAGGTCACGGGCGGAACCGTGAACCAGCAGGGATCCTTCATTTTCGTCGCTGAGAAGGTTGGAGCTGACACGATGCTTGCCCAAATTTCGAAGATGGTATCGCGTGCACAGGGGTCCAAGGCTCCAATGCAGAGCCTCGCCGACCGTGTGAGTTCGATCTTCGTTCCCGTAGTTATTGGGATTGCCGTCGCGACCCTGGTCGGCTATTTGGTCACCGGGCATACCATCGATCAGGCAATTCTGCCCGCAGTAGCGGTTCTTGTTATTGCTTGCCCGTGCGCTTTGGGTCTCGCGACGCCAACCGCTTTGATGGTGGGAACGGGTCGAGGTGCGGAGCTTGGAATCCTGGTTAAGGACGGGGAAGCGCTGGAGAGAGCGGGAGCAATTCATGCTGTGCTGTTGGATAAAACGGGCACGCTGACGGAAGGGAAGCCGTCGCTGACCGATCTGCTTGTTACCGCTGGTTCGTGGACGGAAGAAGAAGCCCTGGCCCAAGTGGCCTCATTGGAGTCTCAGAGCGAGCATCCAATCGCCCGGGCACTGGTCGAAGCCGCTGGCACACGTGGAGTGGCCCTTTCTCCCGTCACGGGATTCACTGCATTGGCGGGGCACGGCATCAGCGGGATCGTCGATTCCATGCGGATTGAGGTCGGTCGTGCCATTGCGCAAACGCCTGAAGTAGAGCGTTTGGAAAGTGCAGGGAAAACCGTGTTTACAGCCATCCGGGAAGACGGATCCAAAGCAGTTTTGGCGGTGAGCGACCAGATCGCCGAACACTCACGCCAAGCGATCAAGGATTTGAAGGAATTGGGAATAGAGCCTGTCATGGTAACCGGCGACAATCGAATAACCGCCGATTCGGTGGCTCGACAAGTTGGAATTGACAAGGTCGAAGCCCAGGTTCTGCCCGGGGACAAGGCACAGATTGTCGAGTCCCACCAACGGCACGGTGCGGTCGCCATGGTTGGAGATGGCATCAATGATGCTCCCGCCTTGGCCCAAGCAGACCTTGGAATCGCGATGGGAAGCGGCACCGATGTGGCGATGGAGACGGCGGGAGTGACTTTGCTGCGGGCCGATTTAAGGGGAGTGCCTCAGGCTATCCGCTTGGCCCGCTCGACAATAGGAACGATCAAGAGCAACTTGTTCTGGGCGTTCATCTATAACGTAGTGATGATCCCGTTGGCCGCGTTGGGGATCCTCAGTCCAATGCTGGCCGCAGGCGCGATGGCGCTTTCCAGCATCTCCGTAATCCTGAACTCACTGCGACTGCGGCGGTTTAACTAAGGAGTCGCCCCCTAGCACGGGGCGACTCAACTCCTCATTTAGCGAAAGATCTCCTTGAAGAAATCCTGCATGGCTTCCCAGCTTCGCCGGTCGGCGTCGGCATTGTATTGGGAGCCGCCCATTACCGTGAATGCGTGCACATTCAGGTTATAAACAACGGCTTGATAATCCACCTTGGCGTTCTGCATCTCATCCAAGAACTTGTTCCAAGCCTCGCGGCTTGCACCCGGATCCTGAGCGGCGTGAACAACCATGACCTTAGCTTTGACCTTGCCGGGTTCCGCCGGCATGGTGGTTGCCAAGGCTCCGCCATGGAAACTTACGACCCCGTCAACGTCTGCTCCAGCTCGCGCCATCTCCATGACCCCACCGCCACCAAAGCAGTAGCCGATCGCAGCGGTCTTGGTCGTGTCGACCTGGGGCTGAGCTTTCATCGTGTCTAGGCTGGCTTGCAGCCGACCGCGGAATAGCTCGGGATTGGAGCGGTATTTGCCTGCGTACTGGCCATTCTCTTGCTGGGTCTTGGGCCGGTCGTTCTTACCGTATATATCTGCGGCGAACGCCACGTAACCCATCTCCGCGAGCATCTTGGCCCGGGTTTCCTCATATCCGTTGAGGCCGTCCCAGTCGTGGATGATCATCACG
>JAFAFM010000242.1 GCA_023423495.1 Armatimonadota bacterium | reverse complement strand
CTCCTGGAAATGGCGGGCGGCGTTAAGGGTGGCAAGCTCAAAGCTTGCGTTCCCGGTGGCTCGTCGGTACCCATCATCACGGCTGAGGACGTCGACCGGGCGATTATTGGCTACGAGGAAATGGCCGACGTCAAGTCGATGGTGGGTTCAGGCGGCTGTATGTTCTTGAACGAACATAGTTGCATTGTCACTTTCATTTGGCGAACTGCCCTCTTCTATGCGAATGAGAGTTGCGGAAAATGCACTCCGTGCCGCGAGGGTACCAAGTGGATGCTGCAGATCCTAGACCGGATTCGGCTAGGCAAGGGACAACCCGGCGACGTGCAGCTGCTCGCCGACATTTGCTCTCAGATCGACGGCCGATCGTTCTGCGGTCTCGGAGATGCCGCGGCATGGCCAGTGGCCGCCGCGCTTCGAGTCTTCCCCGAAGAGTTCGAATACTTCATCGCAAACGGCCGAAGCATCGTGCAGTCCGAACCGATGCTGGCGATGGCTCCCTAAGTCAGAACTGCGGTACGCTAAGTTAGGCTTGCGGCTGTAGCTCAGTGGATAGAGCGCTTCCCTCCGGAGGAAGAAGTCGGAGGTTCGAATCCTCTCAGCCGCGCGTTCTCCTCGGCCCTTTTGTCCGGAATTCACCCCACACATACAGACACATTTCCTATACACAATCTCGAAAAGTTGTATTACACTTCCTTTGTTATGCATTTGCTCGCATATATGCGGGCTGGAGGTTGCCAATATGTTAAAACGAGCCTTCACTCTCATCGAGTTGCTCGTCGTGATCGCGATTATCGCCATTCTGGCCGCGATCCTTTTCCCCGTGTTTGCCGCTGCCAAAGAGTCAGCTAAGGCCACTCAGGTGCTAGCGCAAATGAAGCAGATCGGTACCGCTATGTACATGTACGGGACCGACTATGACGACATGTTTGTGAAGTGGGTGGTCGGAACGGGTCAGCCGCGAAATGGATTCTATCGCGACGACCTTTTGTCCTGGCCGCAAGCGCTTAATCCCTACACAAAGAATGGTATGCCCAACCGAAGCCACCCGAACGTCGCCACTGGCGGGCGCGTAGATCCAACCGGACTGAACCAAAGTTCTATGTGGACAGAAGAGAAGTGGAAAGCAGGCGCGGACAAGGCTGACTGTGATGGACTAGGGGCATTGAATTCTTGGGTTCCTGTTCGGTGGATCCATTCCCACTACGGCATCGGTTTTGGCGCCGTTTATGGTGCTGGAACGCTTGCCGATCCTCTCGCAAACATGGCCGGAAGTGCGGCAACAACCGGCGCAACTATGTCCATGACATATCCCGCTCGAATCGCCGAGACCATCATCATCACCGATGGCTTCACGGGAACTATTGCAGCATCGTCTTCGACAGGACCAAGCTTTGGCACCACGATGGGCTGCGAGGCCTCGAACATGTATAAGGGTGGCGGCAATGCCATCTTTACGGATTCGCACGCTAAGTTCATCAAAGGAAACAACGAGCGGTATCTAATGCAGAACGCAGCTGGCCTTTGGGTTCGAAAGTATCACTACGTAGCGGAGTAAACCGTCTTAACATCCCTCGGGGCTCTGCCCCGGGGGCCAAGTGAACCATATGAATGAGTCCAAACGAAACACTTACATGGTAGCCGGCGGAGCCCTGGTGTTGGTTGCGGCTGCTTGCTACATGCTTATTTTCAAGGGCAGCGATGATTCGTTACCGGATACCGGAGGCAAAGGTATTTACTACACTGGCCCGATGAAGTCAAAAATGGGTAGCGGCTTTGGCACAATGGACGGTCAGCGAATGACTGATACTGAGGGCCAAGCTGCGGCGGACGCATGGCTGAGACAGCATCCCGAACTTGCAAAGGGCGCTGCTGCTTCCAATACCGGCGGGGGAAGCGCCAAATAACTCTATGAAATCAAGGAATTCTCGAACCGCATTCTTGCTTTTGGCAAGCACACTTTTGCTGTCGTCCCTTGCTTTGCTCGTGGGCTGCGGAAGCAGCTCCGAAAAACCATCCGACCCATCTTATTACAGTGGTCCAATGGAAGGTAAGGGCAAAACCTTAAACGAAGGGGCCAGTCAATAGCCCACACGGCATTAAATGCGGTCTAATGGGGCGTGGCTTCGCCCGCCCTTAACTTCAAATCTGCTCTCCGCAGTCTGAGAGAACAATGGCAGCGCTCGGTTTTGAGCGCCCTCGGAATCTTGGTGGGGAGCAGCGCTATTATCCTGCTTGTCAGCATCGCTTCTGGTGTCCAAAAGGATGTCAGCAAGCAGGTCAGCGATCTTGGCGTCAATCTGCTCATCGTCCTGCCCGGCAGGATCGATGAATCCTCCATGTTCAGCGCGAGCATGATAGGGATCAGCTACCTCTCAGCCCAAGACGTGGCAAACATTAAGAGCGTGCCTGGAGTCCGAACCGCCGTTCCTTTGAGCTTCGTCGGCGGAGGAATCAAGTATCAGGAAAACACCAGCCCTTCCACCTTGGTGATTGCTACGCTTCCCGACTGGTTCCGAATGCGAAATATGAACTTGGCGGAAGGCCGACTCTTTGACGAATCGGAAACCAAAAGCCCGGTTTGTATCGTAGGTGGAGTGGCTAGGAAAAACCTGTTTGGTAGCGGTCCGGCGCTGGGCAAGGAAATCCTTTACAACGGCGTTAAATATGGTGTTGTTGGCATCACCGCCGACACTCAGGCTGAAAACAGCCTTCTCAGCATGGGAAGTTTTGAGAATGTGGTCTATGTTCCCCTTCCTTTTGTACAATCCAAAGTGCCGGCGGTTCAATTCGACCGAATCATGGTTCAGACGGAGCCTGATCAAGAGCCACGGTCACTGGTAAAGGCCGTTGAAACAAAATTGGCCACTCGCCTAAACCGTGAGTCCTTCTCTGTACTGACCCAAGAAGACCTCCTTGGATTGGTTTTCAAATTAATGGGCATTCTCACTTGGCTGCTGACGGGCCTTACGTCGATCGCGCTCTTCGTAGGTGGTGTAGGGATCATGACGGTTATGTTGATGTCCGTGAATGAGCGGTCTAAAGAAATTGGAATTCGAAAAACCGTCGGTGCGACCAAGGGCGACATTTTTCAGCAGTTCCTTTTCGAATCCGCGACGCTGTCTTTGGTCGGTGGGTTGGTCGGATTGGGCCTGAGCTATTTAGTATGTCTGGCCTTGTACTATTTCACCCCGATCAAGCCAACCGTCACAGCTCCGATCATTGCTCTTGCGATCTCAGTCTGCCTTGGGGTCGGGATCGTCTTTGGCCTCATTCCCGCGCTGAGAGCTGCTACCAAGGACCCGGTCGATTCCATTCGGTACGAATAGCCTTAAGCTACATATTTGTGGTTTGCATTCACCACAGTCACATTTTGTGCTAACGCTTTGCCGTCTAATCAAAGTACGGTGAATATGGCGGTCGAAGACTGACCGCAGGCGGTAACTATGAAAAGGTCTCGGGCATTCACCCTGATCGAACTTTTGGTCGTCATTGCGATCATCGCTATATTGGCGGCGATCCTATTCCCCGTTTTTGCTCAGGCCAAGGAAGCGGCAAAAAAGACTTCCGGCCTGTCCAACGTCAAGCAGTTGAACTTGGCCTGCGTTATGTACAGCGCCGACTTCGACGATGTCTTCCCACTCGCTTCTCGCACCGATGCAGGGACGAATGCGAACTTCCTTTGGATGTTCATGATCGAGCCCTACACCAAAAACTTAGAAATCTTTCGAAATCCTCAGGGCGAGGTGAATCCCGCAGCTCAATCCGATCCGTTCTACGCAACGTTCTGGAAGTGGGTTGGCGGCACCTACGGGTCCATTCCGCGAGCCCAAATGAAAGGGCAACCGTACTACAACGTTAGCAACGCAAACGCTCTGGCGCGCGCGCTCAATGCTGTGGGATCTCTCCACAATGGCGTTATGGGCTGGGCTGCTCCGACCGGCGGCGTTGGGTGCTGGGGCTCCTGTGCCTATGTCACCACGCCTAGCATCTCCCAGACGCAGCTTCAAGACGTGGCTGCTCAGGCATTGATCTTCGATGCTGGTGAACCGACGGCCGACTACTCGACGAGCCGACCCGTGGATGAAGAGCTTGGAACCTGTGCGTTCCGACCCTACAGCCCTGGTGGCGACAGCATCGGTGGAGCTACTCCGCGATGGAATGGTGGTCCCAAGTCATGCACGGAAATGAGAGGCAACCCTCCAGGAAGCCGCTATACCATGCCAGACGACGTGGCGGCCAAGATCCGGAAAGGTATGTCAAACATCGGGTTTGCTGACGGCCACGCCAAGTCGATGAGCCTGCCTGGCCTTTACAAGACCGAAACGTGCAACCTCGCGCCGACAAATCGGTGCATGGTTCACCTTCAACCCTATAACTAAGTTCCAGACAAGGGCCGCGCCTGTGGCAACGTGCGGCCCCCTTTTCCAAAAAATGAACAAATCAATCCTTTTCATTCTCATCGCAGCGGGATTATCCGTGGTTGGATGCGGCTCAAACGATAGCAAACTTTCGGAAACTGAGAAGCAAGAAATGAAGAAATTGTTTAAGGAAGGCATTCAGCCGGGCCAGATGCCAGCTAATGCACCTAAAACACCTTCCGCAAGCAGCAATCCAAACGCGAATGCACCCGCGATGAATCAGCCAACGGACGGCGGCGGAACAGGCCAACTGTAATCGAATCGGGCCGTTCAGGCCCGATTCTTCACTTCGGCAACTTGTCCAGGAAGCTGTCTAGCGACATTGCTCCCAAATCGCCGTCTTCACGGCTTCGCACGCCTACAGTTCCGTTCTCGATATCCTTGTCCCCAAGGATCAGCATGAACGGGACCTTCTGTATTTGGGCTTCCCGAATCTTCTTGCCCAGCGTCTCCCGCCGATCATCTACGGACACCCGCAAATTGCGTGTGTCGTAGAGCTTGCTGCGGAGCTTGTCCGCCAACTCGAACGCCGGCTCGTTGTGCCGATCTGCAATGGCGAGGATCGAGATTTGTACGGGTGCCATCCAGAAGGGAAATGCACCGGCGAACTGCTCGGTGATCAAGCCGATCATTCGCTCCAGTGACCCAAACGGCGCTCGGTGAATCATGATCGGCCGGTGAGGTTTGCTGTCTTCGCCGATGTATTCCAGCTCGAATCTCTCTGGCAGGTTGTAGTCGACTTGGACAGTGCCCATCTGCCATTCGCGGCCGAGGGCGTCACGGATGATCACGTCTAACTTGGGACCGTAAAACGCGGCATCGCCTTCCGACACGAAATATTCGATCCCCTTCGACTTGCACGCGTTCTCGATCGCCTCCGTTGCCGCTTTCCAGTTGTCGTCATGCCCGACATACTTGTCCGACTTCGGATCTTTCGTTCCGAGCCTGAGCTTGACATCGTCCAACCCAAGCTTCTGCCAAACGCGCTGCATAAGGTCCACGACTCCCAAAAATTCATCTTGAAGCTGGTCCGGGGTCACGAAGAGATGCGCATCGTCCTGCGTAAAACCCCTGGCCCGTAAGATGCCCGTTACTTCCCCGCTTTGCTCGTAGCGGTGAACCGTGCCGAACTCCGCGTATCGAATCGGTAAGTCTCGATAAGAGCGCATTTGAGAGGCATAGATCTCGATATGGAACGGACAATTCATCGGCTTGAGGATGTATGTCTCTTTCTCCTCATCCTCCATAAATGGAAACATCTTGTCCTTGTACGTGATGATGTGCCCACTCTTCTCATAGAGCTTGATGTTGCCGATATGCGGTGTGATGACCGGATCGTAGCCGCGCGAAAGCTGCTCCTTCTTCATGAAGTCGATGAGCGTGTCGCGCAAAATGGCACCCTTTGGCAGCCATAGCGGTAAGCCCGTGCCAACTCGGGGACTGAACATAAACAGCCCCAACTCCTTGCCTAATTTCCGGTGGTCGCGCTTGGCCGCCTCCTCCAGCATGTGGAGGTGGTCTTCTAACTCCTCCGGTGTTTCGAAAGCAGTGCCGTAAATCCGCGTCAACTGCTTATTCTTGACGTCGCCACGCCAGTAGGCCCCAGCGAGATGCATCAGCTTGAAATTTTTGATCTCTTTTGTAGAGTCGACGTGAGGGCCCCGACACAAGTCCAGAAACCGGTGCAACGTTCCTTCTCGGTCCGTACGCTGTTGGTCGTAGAAGCTGATCGTCTCACCCTCGGGGATGGCATCCAGAAGCTGCAGCTTGTACTCCGCCACATTCGATCCCATGCTCGGGATAGAGTCATCAAGGATGAGGCGTCGGGCTTCTTCGCGACTTACTTCCGTGCGTTCGATCCGCTGGTCGAGCTTGGCCAGCTCCTTCATGCGCTTTTCGATCCTCGGCAGATCTTCTTCCTTCAGCGGTTCTGGGAAGTCGATATCGTAGTAAAAGCCGTTCTCGATCGGAGGGCCAATGGAAAGCTTTGCGCCGGGATAAAGCTCAGTCACCGCCTGGGCCATTAGGTGGGCAGCAGAGTGGCGAAGACGATAAAGGTAGGACTGTTCGTAAGGTTGATTCATTGTTTTCCTTCCCTGACCAAGGGATTGAGTTGTAGAGAAAGATTATAACCGGATCAGCCCGTCACTGCTTGGCAGGTTGAGGGGAGAAGGACCTAACGTAGTTTTCAAGCTCATCGGGAGCCCGATAGGTGTCGGACAGGATGAATCGGCCGATGCCATAGCCAAAGAACAAAATGGCTCCTGTCACGATCCCAAACATCCACTTGCGCCCCGAGGTGTCAATGCGATACCCCTTGAAGTAGGCCCAGAGATTCATGATCGCCGCGAACGTCAGTCCGAGATAGAGGAGTGGCCCCAGAGGATGGGCGGTGAAAGCAGTCGCTAATTGGCCGTGAATGGTTGCGGTCCATGAAGTCGTCAGCCCGCAGCCGGGGCATGGCTTGTCGAATAACAGAACACTCGGACAGGGCGGCAAACCGAGCTGTTGATGGGTGCCGTGGCCGTTTGGACTCGGACTGAGGAAAATTCCGATTGCGGTGATTACGATCCAAAGTGCAGTCACGATCAACTGTCCCTTCAGAATCCGTTTATCGGTGCAAGGTTCAAGCGGCATGGAAGGCCTCGATAGGAATGACGCACTCAGGCTGTAAAAGGTGTCCCTGGACCCGCGCAATACTGAATACGTCACCGTTGGCGTCCAGGAGCGCCACTGATGAAGCAGAAATTTCTTCCGGTGTACCTATTTGCCGACCTTCTCTGATTTGGTGAACTTCCGCATCTGAAAGCTGGTGCATGGGCATGGGTTTAAGGGCTTCCTTGAGAGGTAGCACCGACTCCGAAGTCACACCATCCAGCTTCAAGCTCTGGTCGACGCCGAAGCGGCCAACCTGATTCCGGTGCAAAGACCTTAAAAAGGCACCACATCCGATCGCCTGTCCGAGGTCGTGAGCAAGAGATCGGATGTAAGTGCCTCCCGAGCAAACGATCCGCGCGCGGGCGGTTGTTAAGTCCACCATCTGCAAATCGAAGGTCTCGATGTGGACATTTCGGGGTTCGCGCTGAACATCCTTGCCCTGTCTCGCCATTTGGTAAAGCGGCTTGCCCCCGACCTTGATCGCGCTGAACATGGGCGGAAGTTGGCTGATGAGACCCTTGAATTGGGGCAGGGCGTTTTGAATCCTGTCCTCTAGATCCTCGGGAATGGCTTCCTCTTGCGTTACCTCACCTTCGGCGTCGTAGGTGGTCGTCGCCTTACCAAAGCTAATCTCCGCCACGTACTCTTTAGGCTCGAGTGGTAGGTATTGCAGGAAACGAGTGGCGGGGCCAACGGCGACCACCAACAAACCTGTCGCCAGGGGATCAAGGGTTCCCGCATGGCCGACGCGCCGGGTACCCATTTTTCGCCTGACGGCATCCACAACATCGTGCGAAGTGCAACCCGCTTCCTTGTGGATCAGTAGGATTCCAAACAACGTTTGAGCTCCGTCACGAGTTGTTCAACGGCTTCATCGATCGGGCCCTCAAAGTTGCATCCCGCCGCATTTCGGTGCCCGCCTCCGCCGAATATCCGTGCAACCGCCGAGACGTCGTACTCTCCCCTGGACCGAATAGAGCAACGCACCTTGCCGCGCTTGGGCTCTCGAAAGATCGCGGAAATCTGAACAGTCTCGATGGTCAGTAGCTCGTTCACAAAGCCCTCTGTATCCTCATCCACCGCGTGGTGTTCCTCAAAGTCCTCGATGGTTAGAACCGTCCAGCAAAGGCGATCGTCACAAGCCAAGCTCATGCGCTCCAACGCGAAGCCAAGCAATCGCGCACTCGAAATAGGCTTGCTTTGGAACACCTGCTCGCTGACCAAGTTGATGTTGCCGCCCTTCTCCAATAGGCTGGCCGCCAAGCTCAATGACTCCGGAGTGGTGTTTCGGAATCGGAAGCTGCCCGTGTCGGTGACAATGCCGGCGATCAGGCAGGTAGCGATGTCAGGACTGATCTCCACTCCCAACTCCATAAAAAGGCGAGTAAGTATGACTGCGGTCGCGGGGGCGGCGGTGTCGACGATACGAATGTCACCCGGCGCGTTGTGCGGCACATGGTGGTCGACGAAAATTGTCCGGTCGCAGGTTGAAAAGAAGGGTTCGGTATTGCCTAACCGCTCCAGGGAATCAAGGTCTACGACGATTCCAAGGTCGTACCGCTCTTCTTTTGGCGTCTGCCGAATACGACCGACACCTGGCAAGAAGCGAAGGTTTCTCGGCGGGACGTGGTGGCAGAGCACTTCGTTGGGCACTCCAATTCCATCCAAATAGTGGGACACAGCAAGCGCGCTCCCCAGAGCATCGCCGTCGGGGTTTAAGTGAGTGCCGATCAGCACCGAAGAGGCGGATCGGACTGCGCTCAAGAACTCTGGCGCGAGATCTTTTACAGTGCCCACGCACAACTCCTTGATCGTTCGAGCGTATTCAAAGCTGACCCAGTTTACTTTAGTCGCCGAATCCGTTTGGATGCTTGACACGCCAAGCCCAAGCATGCGAGATAATGTCTGACAGCTTGGTGTGAACTGGCTTCCAGCCCCATTCCGCTTTGATCCTCTCGGAATTGGCGACAAGAATTGGGCTATCGCCCGGCCTTGGTGGCGCCATTTCGTACCCGATTTCCTTTCCGACGACTTCGGAGGCGGTCTCCAAGACTTCGCGTACGGAAAAGCCGACTCCATTGCCCAAATTCATCTTCGTGCTTTCTCCGCCTTGGCGAAGGTAATTCACGGCCAGCATGTGGGCAGATGCCAGATCGAGTACGTGGACGTAATCCCGCACGCATGTTCCATCCGGGGTGGGGTACGAATCACCAAAGATCTTCATTCCATCTCGCTTGCCGATCGCCGCCAGAAGGGCAACGGGAATCAAATGCTCCTCGGGATCATGGTCCTCACCAAGTACAGCGTCCGGGTCCGAGCCGGCGGCGTTGAAATATCGGAGGCAGACGCTTCGGAGGCAGTGAGCCTGGCCGAAGTCAGAAAGCAGTTGTTCAACCATGAGCTTGCTCTGACCGTACGGGTTAATCGGTCGACACGGATGGTATTCATCGATAGGCGTGTACTCAGGTTCGCCGTAGACTGCCGCGGTCGAGCTGAAGACGAACTTGTCGATTCCCCGATGCCGCATTGCTTCGAGCAAATTCAAGGTGCCGAAGACATTGTTCCGATAGTATTTGCCAGGCTCGCGGACACTTTCCCCAACCGCAATGTAAGCGGCAAAATCGATGACGGTATCGATTCCCGGATACTGGTCGAGCACCCGTTCGATATCGAGCGGATTCCGAAGATCTCCTTCAAAGAATGGGCTGCCCTGCAAGGCCGACCGATGGCCGTTTTCCAGGTTGTCAAATACTATGTGCGGCTCACCCTTCTCCCGCAACAGCTTGGTCATGTGGGAGCCAATAAATCCCGCTCCGCCAACCACAAGAATCATGGGTTCAACTTACCTGGCAGGAGCGATAATCGACGGGCGAGGTCGCTCTGAAAGATGTTTTCTGGATCCAGAATCCGTTTGGTGCTCATCAAGCTGCCAACGGCATCCGGCGAGGCCTTGCGCACATCCTCTGGGGTCAGGAGTGAGTCTTTGGCCAGGTAAAATTTTCCGCCTGCCCGAATTACGAGGTCATTCATTCGCCCTCCTAAGTTAGTTAAGGCATCCAAAGTTTCTTCGGCTACCTTATAATCCAAAGCCAAGGAATACCCGTCAACGCCATGACTAAACAGGAAGCTGTCAGGTCGATGACGTTTCAGTACCCCGAGGAATGGCTCCAGGCCAGCCTCTTGGGATAGAGCTATTTGTTGTTCAAACACAGCGTTGGCCATATCTGCAGGGATGAAGGATTGGTACTGAATGAATCCATCCGGATGGTAGGCGTTCCTCCAGTCGGGCACATAGTCCAGCAAGAAGGAGAATCCGACCAACGATTGCTGGTGAATACTTCGGTTGCCAAACAATCTGCTGGAAAAATATTTCGCAGTGTTGACGACTTTCATGCCGAAACGATTATTAAGCAGCCTAAGGATTCGCCACACATGACGCTTCGGAAAAACCCCGGCAACCTTGGACGGCAGATCCTGTTTAGTCGCATCTAAAGTGTCCGGCTCCGCCTCGGATCGGTGAGTCGCCGCGTGGAAGAGTCCCCGCCCCGCGGACTCCCCTCTGGCAAAGCAATCCACCCAGCTCACCATGTAGTCCGCAGATTCATGCTGCTGCTCAAATGCTGAGAATTGGGCTTCCCAGTTGGGGACGGATTCGGCGTAGACATCCAAGCGACCACTGCCGACCTTCTTCATCTGAACCTTAACGCTCACAATGACGCCAAGCAATCCGGCGGACGATATCACGGACTGGAACAGATCATCTCCCCGCCGGACGATTTGCACCTCTCCGTCGGCGGTAAGGAAGCTGAAGCTGAGCACGTGCTCTCCAATGCATCCAGCTCGAAAATTATTTTTCCCGTGAATATTCATCGCGAGAGCGCCGCCGAGCGTCACGTACATTGTTCCGCTCACCACTGGAGGCCACCACCCGTCGGGCAAGCAATGACGCCATAAGTCCTCTATCGTCACCCCCGGTTCGCACTCGATCTCGCCGCGCTCCGGATCCCAGGCGAGGATTCGGTTCATCTGAGTCAAATCGAGAACGATCCCCTCGGAAAGGATGGAGGCGTCGCCATAGCTTCGGCCCGCACCTCTAAGCACGAGTGGACGCCGTGTTTCTCTCGCCAATTTGAGAGCTCCTTGAATGTCTTCGAGGTTCTCGGCTTCCACAACATATCCGTCGGCCCGGCTCGACATACCATAGCCAGAAACCTGTCGGATAGCGTCTTTCGGCAACATCAGATCTTCAACCGTCGGAACAGCCATGACGGGATGTTGCGGATGATGAAGAATGCGACCCCATGCACCGGCGAGAGAAAACACTCTCGCCCGGATGAGGCTTTTTTTAAAATAAGGGACGCTGCGGTCTCGGCCGACATGGGTCGCTTCAAGTCCAAGTCGGCCGTCATTTCGGTATCCACCGGGCCAGGCTTGATGGTTGTCACCACGACATTTCTTTTTGAGAGCCGATTTCTCAGGGCTTCCAGGTAGGTGTTCAGAAATGCTTTGCTGGCGTTGTACGCCGGCTGGCCGGCTCGGCCCCTTTCTCCGGCCACGCTGCTGATTCCGACGATCGTCCCGTGTCCGACGGCTTGAAACCGGGTCGCGGCTTCATTCAGCCAGCCGACTGCACCCCTCACATTCACATCCAAAATCGATTGGTCCTTCTGCAGGTCAAATTCATCAGGCCTCACCTTGGGCATCGCGCCGCTGGCGTAGACCACCAAGTCCAGACCACCCAGTTGACCTGTAACCTCCTGGAACAGTGCGGGAATACTTTCTACGTCGCGAACATCATGCGTGAAGGGCAAAATCTGGTCCGACCGCCCGGCAAGTTGTTCTAGCCGGTCGGTCCGCCGTGCGATCGCGGCAACTCGGCACCCTGAGTCGGCCAACTGTTGAGCAATCTCGCGCCCAATTCCGGACGATGCCCCGATGACGATGGCGTATTTGTACTTGCTCATTTCAACCTGCGATCAAGGGGATATCGAATCCGCTCATCGCCAAGATGGCAGTTGCGATGAATAAGACCACGCTCATCAGAATATGTTTGTCTTTGAAAAAGATGTTTTCGGGTTCCCCGCCCTCGTCCTGGCTAAAGACGATTAGCACATAGCGCGCGATGCCATAGAACACGAAAACCGACGTGAGGATGAGGCCCGGATGCTTTTGCGCAGTGTCGCTTTCAATGCTGTAGATTCCGTAGCACATCGCCGCTCCGCAGGCGAAAATAGCTACGAGGAAGTCCAGCGATGTTTTGGTGTAATGCGCCAGAGACGCGCGGGTGGTGTGGAATTCTTCGACCGTCAGAAACTCGTTCCTTCTTTTTGAGAAACCAAGCAGCAACGCCAACGCGCCGGTGCAGAAGAGCAGCCAACCCGAAATGGTGACTGTGATAGCGGCCGCGCCCAGCACCGCCCTCAGGACGAAGCCTATGGCAATGCAGAAGACATCGGCTACGGGCACCTGTTTTAGGAACAGGTTGTAAAGGGCCTGCAAGACCAAATAGCATCCGACGATCACGATGCAAGTCGTATTGATCATCGCCAGCAGCAAACCGCCCACCAGGCAAACGAGAGCTACCACCAGAGCCGAAGTCGGAGCCACCTTTCCCGAGGCGATCGGGCGATGCTTCTTCCTTGGATGAAGCCGATCGCGATCGCGGTCGCGCAGGTCGTTGAAAACATACGTGGCGCTGCTCAGTAGGCACATCGCAAAGAAGGCCCGAATGGTCAGCAAAACCGCGTTGGAATCGTTGAAGCCTCCGACGAATAGCAGAGCGGCGAAGACCAAAAGATTCTTCGTCCACTGCTTAGGCCGGAACAACTCGATATACGCGATCAACTGATTCTGCAACAAACCAAGCCATGATTGAGTGCCACAGGCGACCCGAGAGTACTGAAGCCTCCCATGTCACAATGGACAAGTGTGCGGAATTGCAGGATATGTCGGCCCTAAGCCCGCGGCTGGTATCGTTTTCGACCAACTGAAAAGGCTGGAGTATCGGGGATACGATAGCGCTGGCATCGCCCTTATGGAAGAAGACCAGATCAAGGTCTTGAAGCGAGCAGGAAAACTTTCAAACCTAGGCTCCTTGCTAGAGGATCATCCCAGTGATGCCCACCTCGCAATTGCCCACTCCCGGTGGGCCACCCACGGCGGCCCGACCGACGAGAATGCTCACCCGCACTACGATGCCTACGAGCAGGTCGCAATCATCCACAACGGCATCATCGAGAACTATCTCGACCTCAAGGAGGAGTTGACGGCGACCGGCCATAGTTTCCGGAGCCAAACGGATACGGAAGTAGCCGCGCATATCATCGGTGAGGAATACAACGAATCTGGACCTCTCGAGGAAGCTGTCAAGCGTGCGGTTAAGCGCCTCCGAGGAGCTTATGCCTTGGTCGTCGTGTCCCGGCGAGAACCTGGAAAAATCGTTGCCGTCCGAAATGCCTCTCCGCTGGTGATTGGCATCGGATCGGGCGAGAATATGCTCGCGAGCGACATCCCTGCCCTGCTGCCGTACACACGCGAAGTCGTGGTGCTTGAGGAAGACACCATTGCCGTGCTGGAAGAAGACCAGGTGCGGCTCATGGACGGAGATGGCCGTGAATTGCCCCTGAAGATTCAGCACATCGAGTGGGACATCACGGCGGCTGAACGTGGTGGATACGAGCATTTCATGCTCAAGGAGATCCACGAACAGCCTGAAGTCATTCGCCAGTGCCTTGCGGGTCGAATCGACGAGGCTGAGGGAATTCGATTCGAAAGCATTTTCAGTCACCACGTTTGGACGGAGATCGACCGGGTCAACATCATCAGCTGCGGAACGGCTTACCATGCGGGCCTCATGGGCAAGCATCTGTTTGAGAAGCTGCTGCGGCTTCCCACCGACGTTTACTATTCCAGCGAGTTTAGGTACGGCGATCCGGTGCTCAGCCCCAAGTCGCTGGCAATTTTCGTCAGCCAATCAGGTGAAACTGCCGACACCCTCGCCGTGCTTCGGTTG